>CAMEUD010000004.1 GCA_945937975.1 uncultured Clostridia bacterium | reverse complement strand
CGCAAAGTGAAGTAAACTATCACCCCATTTTTCATCACTGGTTGTATTACCTACATTATCATCATCACTATCATTATCACCTTTTGCATCATCTAAAATGTTGCAGAGATAATAATTGATTGAATCCATATAAGCATCAGCATCAGAATACCAGAATTTATCTGTGTTATAAAAAGAAGGAACAGGTAAAGTTACGATATTTCTGTTCACGTCATTTGTATTAACAGAGAAAGAAATTTCTTGTACTTGATCTAAATCGGGATCCAAATTTACAAGGTTCAATGCGAGAATTGGACCAGCAGAAAGTGCGGTTATAGCACTTCTGTGAAAATAAGATCCTTTTCTTTCCAAAGAACGATCAATATTACCGAAAAGCTTAATAAACTCTGCTTGGTTAGTAACCAATTGTGGTGAGTTAAATGGACCAGTCTTGCTAAAACCAACAACTAATCTAAGAGTAGTATAAGTTGTAGTATCATTTGAAATTTGAGATATATCACGTTCAAAACGATATGTACCTGCGGATTTCAAATTTATTAATTCTGCAGTTAACGCCATAATTTTCTTATTTTATTTTATTATATATTTATTTATGTAAAAACATTTTTAAATTTATCAATTCTAATTTACATAAATAATAATGTGAAACATATATTCACAAATAATAAGTATATAATATAAATAATATAATTTAATATGGCACTAAGTCACTATAGAAATTCAGTCCCTTCTGTTGGACATTTTGAAGTAGTTAACCCATCATTATTTGAAGTTACAATTCTCCCACCTATTCAAGACGATGGGAATGAAACTGCAGGTGATTCTGCACTTATGTTGGAACATGTTCGTTCGATTGATGGACTTGACGGACTTAACCCAAGTATAGGTGTTGCAGTTCAAAAATTTAAACAAGCTGAAAGACACTATGCTGGTGGACCAGATAGTACACACCTTGAACTTACAATCACATTCTCTTTGAACTTAAATACAAGTCATGAGAACTATATTTATACAACTATCAGAAAATGGACTAACTTAATTTTTAATCCAGCAACTGGTGCAAGTGGTTTAAAAGCAAATTATATTGGCTCAATGGTTATTGTTGAATATGATAGAGATGGTTCTATTTGGAGAAAAATAACTTGTCATGATGTGTTCCCAACAGGACAAATCACAGGTATGGGTAATAGATCATATGAGGATCCTAATGCTGCCAATGAATTAACAGTTACATTTATGGTTGATTATTGGGATGAAGAAGTTATCGGATTACCTGCAACTTAATAAAATAAAAAGTCTGGATTTTTCCAGACTTTTTATTTTTTATTACCATAAAGGTTTTTCTTTTAAACAATGTTCCTTATGACATCTTTCTCTTGCCGTATTGCAATATTTTTCTGAAATGTCTGTACCTATATATTTTCTATCAAATTTTTCACACATTGCACATGTAGTTCCAGCACCACTAAAAGGATCGAATACAATATCATTTTTATAGGTAAATAATTTAAGTATTCTTTCCACAAGTTCTTCTGGAAACATTGCTGGGTGGTCATAAACCTTCATTTTAGTTTCTGGTACAATACTCCATTTTGCCGTAGTCCATTTTTTAAACTCATCACCAACAATATCTATATTTTCTTTATCACCTTCGTGTTTTGGATTTCCTTTGTAAAAATATTCGATGTATTCCCATGTGTATTTTAAATAGGGTTTTGATGGTGAACACCAACTACCCCAAGCAGTATATGCACAATTATAATTATTCTTTTCCCATATAATTTCTCCACCCCACGTTAACCCCATATTTGACAATAATTGAGAAACAATATGATGTGTTGGAAAATTGTCTGAAAAAACAGGTTGAACATTTATAAATATTCTTCCACCTTCTTTTAATATTCTTGAACATTCAGAAAATATTTTCTCCAACCATTGAACATATTCAGTTGGGTTAAATTTATCATTATATGAATCATATCCCTTATCAAATCCATATGGTGGTGATGTTATTATACAATCAATAGTATTGTTGGGAATTTTTTTCATAAACTTAATACAATCCTCATTATATATTTTGTTTAATTCTACCATAATCCAATTGTTTTATTTTCATAGTTAATATAAAGACTTTCATACACAATAGCTTTTTTATCTTTACCTATTGTTCGTTTAAATGATGAATTTCCGCTCTTTATATATAAATGTTTCTTGTAACATTCATTTGGTATTTCACAAGTGTTATCAACATTTCCTGATTTACCATCAAATGATAATGCAAATTTTATGTTTTCAGAACATAATGTTTTCATATTATAATAAAATTTATCTAAATCAATGCCTCCAAAATACATACCTTTTGTATTTGCATATGGAGGATCCATATATACAAAATCACCAGATTTTACTTCTTTTAATATATCTTCATATGAAGCATGTTTGAATTCAACATTATTTTCTCTTAACTTTTTACTCCATTCCATTAGAATTGGTTTTAATCTTTCTGGCTCAATACCATTTCTTGTGAGATGAAAACCATTGTTGAATTTACCAGATTTATTATACCTTGGCATTCCATTTGTTGTTGTTCTCATTATAAAAAAGAAAATCAAAGGATCGTGAGTTTCATTATATAAATCTCTCATTTCTTCAAAGTATTTTCTTTTTCTGGATACATCATTATCAACATTCAATTCTTTCCATAATTTTGTATATGAATTATAAATAATTTCTGAATTACTCTTAATAAGATTCCACAAACTTATCAAATCACCATTTAAATCTGAACAAACATATCTTTTAACAGATATATCTGAATTTAGTAATCCCATTAACATTGAACATCCACCACAAAACGGTTCATAATAGGTTTCAATAGTTTCAGGAAAATAAGAAAGTATTTCTTCACATTGACTTCTTTTACTTCCACTCCATTTTATAATTGGTTGAAATTTTACCATAATTCTCCTTTCTTATTTTCTTCTGATTCTTTGATTCTATTAATAGCAATATCAAAATACTCTTTATTAAGTTCAAATCCTATGAAATTCCTATTTGTGTTCATGCAAGCCACTGCTGTCGTTCCTGAACCCATACAAGCGTCTAAAACCACATCACCCTCATTGGTTGACATTTCAATAATTCTTTCTATAAGTTTAAGTGGTTTTTGTGTCGGATGTGATGTTTTTTCTTTTGAATTATGAGGTAATGATGGAATGTCTGTCCAAACATCTGAAAGACTTACACCATCTTTTAACATACCCTCTTTATATTCTTTCCTATTAGTGTTTGACTTTATTTTAATATTATTAAATGTAATATCACCACCACACTTAACATAATATGCTATAGGTTCATATCCAGAAGCAAGAGCGTGACCTCTTGTATTGTTAAACCCTCTTTTTCTTGCCCAAATTATAATTCGTTTTTCTTCAAGTGGTAATTCATCAAGACAATTACAAATCTTCCTGTTTAATTGTCTTGATGTAAACAAAAATAAACTTCCACCATCTTTAAGAACTAATGACAATTTAGATACTAATTTTTTAATCCAATTTATATATTGTTGTTCATTTTCCCATTGATTATCAAATTCAGCATCTACAACTTTAAAATATGGTAAATCGCAGATTATACAATCCACCGAACAATCAGGTATTTTATTCATACCTACTAAACAATCTTCATTATATAATTCTACCATAAACCTTTTTCTTCTGTTTTATTCTTTAAAGTCAATCCATCTATATTTTCATACAGATATTTGTATAACTTCATAACACTTATTTTCTTTGCACTTATTGAATTCACATACTCTCTAATAGTATCATATTCAAGTAATTTACACATTTCTGTTTTAACCCGTTCATCATTACAATAGAAATAGACTTCCTGTGCATATTGACCAACATATTCAGGAACTTTACCAAGACTGCCACTTCCCCAATTACACATTGCAAAACAATAATCAGGTTTTATATCCTTGTTTTTACCAGTTTGATAATCACCATTTTTTCTTCTGTGTTCTATAATGGTAATTTCGTTAAGTTTGTAATCTGGTTTCTCATTGAACTTTCCTGACTTTGGTCTTTTGTAGATATTGAAACAACAATGTAATATTCTATCTGTATATAATTTTAATCCCAAATCCTCACTATATACCAAGTCAAACTTATAAAGTTTAATGTCATTCTTATAACAAGAAATAGGTAATACAAATGCTATATAGTCACCACATTCACAACATTTATTATAAAAATCATCAATGAGTTTATTCTTTTCTCCAAAAGGTGGATTTCCAATAAACAACCTACCTTTCTTATAACTCATATCCAATTTTAAAAAATCTGCTTGAATTATATTATCTTGTTCAGGAACTAAATCATAAGCAATACAATCTGGAATTTGATTTGAAAATGAACCATTTCCAGCACTAGGTTCAATTATTTCTGTAATATTTTCAGAAATTAATACTTCATAGGTTTTTAATATTAGCTCATTGGCCAATACTATTGGAGTATAATATTTATCATTTTCTATCTTCATAAATAAAATATAACAAATAATTAATAGTGTATGTTTTTAAATGAGAAATTAACTACAGAAAAATTAATATCTAGTAATGAATTATTAAAAGATTTAAAAGATGAATTTAAAGGTAACTTGACAGATTTTACAGAATTCATTAATAATCAAGTTATGAAAGATAAAAAGGCAAAGGCCGCATTTTTTAATTTGTATGATTCTTTTGCAAATAATAAATTTAAAAAACCATCAAAACATGCAGTTCCAGTTTCAAAGTGTTTACCAACACAAAATGAAATTTTCGCTTCCAATTCTCTGGCATTTCCTTGTGGAATGTGTGTAATAAAAAATAAAAAACCAATATCAATTAAAAAACAATGGGAAATATATGACAAGGATCCAGTTACTGTTGGTACAAATCCAATATTAGTTTATCAAAAAGATGGAGATGACAATTATTATGTGATTGATGGACATCATAGATGGAGTCAACTTGCATGTATTAAACCAAGTGCCGAAATTAATGCCGTAATATTAAGTGCTGATATAGAACCAACAGATGTGTTGAAGATTACACAAGCAGTTATTGCAAAAGCTGAAAAGGGTAAAGAACTTCCAAAAGCTGGTACAGATGCAAAAGATGCAAATAAAGATAATTTATATAGTAAATCATGTACAGAAGAATCAATAATTGAAATGTGTAAAAATATATTAAAGAAAGCACAACAACATGATAAAAATTCAGAAAATGATTTACTTGAATCAATGAAAAACATTTATGGTGATGATAAAGTATCATCTATTGATGATGGTTTGAAAATTCTTGCACATAATGCAAAAAGTTTACCAAAATATAATGATCAAGCAGTAGGTCGTAAAGATATGCCACAAACAGATAAAGTGGACGGTGTATCATCAGATGATATACTTGATGCTGTTAAGAATGTGGATATTCCTTCTAAAGAAGATTTAGAAGAATCATCTGTATTATCATTTGAGGATTTTGTAAATGAAGGTTTAGTTAACAGATATTTATAATTGTAAATATATAATAATAAAAAAGAGAGTCATTGACTCTCTTTTTTATTTTGTTTAAAATTTCTTAATACCAGTTTTAACAACACGTTTAAGACCGACCATCTTTTTTAAATAATTAATTTCTGTAATGTTTTCAGAAACAAGCACTTCATATGTTTTTAATATCAACTCATTAGATAATTCTATTGGAGTATAATATTTGTCATTATCTATTTTCATAAATTATTTACCATTCAATTTTATCTATGATTTCTTCCTTTGGCTTTTTCTTTATATTTTTTTGTTTATGTTTTTCTTGCTGTTCTTCTTTTTTCTTTCTCATCATTTCCTCAAATGAAAAATCATCAGCAGTTTCATTTTTCTCACCAAAAAGGTTTTCTCCAAATGATTGGTCTGCAAAATATTTTTCAATTCTATCTTCAGCCATTTTTTTATAGACTTCAGACATTTCAAAACCAATCCAATTGCAACCATGTTTCTTTGCTGAAATTGCAGTAGTACCACTTCCCATAAATGGGTCAAGAACAACTATATTATCTTCTCCACCAGCAAGTATACTTGGTATAATTCTATCAACAAGTTCTATTGGATAAGGTGCTGGGTGGTCATTATTCATATCTGCCTTTACTTGCCAAACTTCTGTCAAAGCTACAATCTGTCCTTTATTCTTACCACTTTCTAATTGATAAGTTTGTCTACTAAATCTAACATTATCAGAACCTTTTGTCATCCAATAAATCAATTCTGTTGTGGGCAAATAATGAGTAATGTTTACATTAACAGAACACATTCTATCCCAAATAATCAATTGTCTAAATGTTAAATCAGTTTTAAGCAACCAAGATGATGGAAGAATACCTTGGTTATTTCTTGAACGCACTTTATGATTATAAAAAAGACTACCTCCAGGTTTAAGAACTCTGAAAATTTCATTACAAAGGTCTATTTGCCATTGTTGATATTCGTTTTCATCTCTATCATCAGTATAATTTTCATAATCAATATTTGAATTCCATAAATTATTTTTTCCTCTTTTCTTACTTCCAAGATTATAAGGAGGTGATGTTACAACAAGGTCAATTGAATTATCATCCAATTTTTTTAAACCTTCCATGCAATCACACAAATGTATTTTATTTAACTCTAACATATTAAATATAATTTAATATAAAAATAACAAAAGGGAAGAATTTTCTTCCCTTTTGTATATTTAATATTTAGAATCTGGCTTTATATCAGAAATTTTTGTTGTAATCACATTTTCAATACCTGCAACATTACGTAAATATGATATTTCCTTTTTAAGATTATCTAAAAAACCTGGTTCATAGAACACAAATGCACAAATATCTTTCAAGTATTTTGGACACATTTCCTTTAATCTAACAGGTGGTTGAGTATTTCCATAAAATGTCCATACACCATCACCGAATATAAATGCAACAGCATCTTTATCTTTAGATTTTATTTTATTAAATTCATTAGCAACTAATGAGAAATCTTCTATTTTTCCACCAACATCATTAGATGGGTCATCAAAGAATGCTATAGTTTGAGCAAGAACCTTTTCATATCCATCCTTATCAACCATTTCTTTAGTTAATTTCTTAGGTAAAGATAATGTATCTGCAAATGTATATACAACCATATCTGTATATTGAAGATTTGTACACAATTCCATAACTTTTCCTAAGAAACTAATAATAAGATTTGATCTATGTCTTACAGAACCAGAATAGTCAACAAAACAATATATTGATTGTGTATCCGAACCACCTCTTCTTACTGTTTTTGTTGGAAGTATTGCTCCTCTCCACAACTGGTTTTTATTTCCCCAAGTATATTTTTTTATTTTAGAATCTTCTTTACCATGATGTACTGACTTGTCTTTAAGAATTTGTTCTATAATTTTTTTCCAATCATCAGATTCTATTTTTGCATCTTTCAGAGCATGATAAAGAATTTCTGTACTTAAACTAGAATATCCTTTACATTTCTTATCAAGTTCTTCAACTGCTTCTTTTTTTAATTCTTCCAATTCGTCGTCTGTTATAGCAGGTGGAGCAGTTGCTTTAGACATACTATCAGATAATGCTTTTTTATCTTCATCACTGATTTTAGAATCTTCAATTTCTTTTCTTAATTTATCATCTGACAATTTATGTTCTGCTTTACCAATTAAATCCTTAACTTTATCCATTGATTTGCCGTCTTTTTCGGCATTTATGGCATTTTCTTCATGTTCAATATCTTCTTTGGTTGTAGAATCGTCTTTTGCCATATCAGATAACTTTTTAAGTTTTTCTTTATCTGCATCAGTACGTTCTTTAAGTCTTTCTATAGCATCATCAATAGAAGATTTTAAAGAATCTGAACCACTTCCTGATGGTGAAGTGCCTGGTTTTGAACCTGATTCTTTGCCTTTTTCACGTTTTCTTTCTGAACCATCTGATTTTGATTCTCCTGATTCACCAGATTCTCCACCTTCGTCATCACCAGATTCACCTTTACTAGACTTACCTGATTTCCCCTCTCCTGATTCTCCTTCTTCACCTTCTTCTCTACCTTCTCCTGTATCTCCACCAGGACCGTCTTCATCCTCTTCATCATCATCAAAATCTTCGTCATCATCTCCATCTCCATCACCAGATTCACCATCACCACCAGAACCTTTACCAGATTCGTCTAAGAAATCATCATAATCATCATCCTCTTCTTCTAATTCCTTATCCAAAGCATCATCATCCATTTTAAGTTCTTTTAAGATTTCATCATCATCCCATAACAATTCATCTTCTTCAAAATCTTTGGATTTTTCTCCCCCACCATCATCCATTTTTTTCTTAAATGGTGGTGGAGGTGGTTTTGGTCCAGATATTTTTTTAGGTGGTTCAGGCGGAGGTGTACCACCACCACCACCACCTCCATCATTATCTATCATATTTTTAAAATAATCTCTAACGTAATCTCTTGCTTGTTCAGCAGTTTCACAATTTGGGTCAATAGGTATATCAGTAATATCTATTTTTGACTCATTAATACTTTTTACTCCACCAGCAATGCTGATTAAATTATCTAATTGTTCAAATATATTCATAATATTACTTCATTATTTTATTCTTCATATGGTAAACCAAGTTCTTTTCTTAAACCCTTTTCACCCAATTCCATATAAATTTTACGCAATCTCTTGTACTCTTCTTTATATGCTTCTTTATATTCATCTGTTGCTCTGTATTTTGCTTTGGTATGTAAATTTTTACCTATCAATCTTATTGAATCTATTGCACTCTGAATTAAACTAACCAATTCTGTTTTGCTCAAACCTGTAGTCAAATTCTTAAACAACTCAACATTATATTGGAAAAATTCGTCAGTTATTCTTTTAATATATGCTTCATCTCTATGAAAAAGAATTTTTGATTCTTTTAATACCATTAAATCACTATAAAGACTATCTTTTAATGTTTTAAATAGCATTTTATACCCATCTATATCATACTTGGTTATTTCAGTTACATCTTTTGATAATAAAGGTTCAACCATATCCATAATATTTTGGCAAGCAGTTGCTGTATCATCACTTGCTCTTTCATGGTCACGAATGATTTTAAGACTTTTAATAGTTGAGAAATATTTTGCAAGAATATGTTTCTTTTTCTTTTTCTCAATTTCTTTTTTCATTTTTTCTGCTCTTTCTTCCTCTTTCTTCTTCTTTGCTTCTTTCCTTGCATCAGCAAGTTCTTTCTTCTTAATATCATCAGCAAGAAGTTTGTCTATAGCATAAATGACTTCTTCCTCTATATCATCATATTCTTCTGTGGTCAAAGAAGGATTATTCATACTAATAACACCATTTTTTAAAGCATCCATACATTCTACAATGTCTTTTTCAAGGTCATACTCATCACACATAAATGTAGATGCTATATCAGAAACGTGTTTAAGCATTTCATCTTTAAGTATTTCTACATCTTTTCCAAATTTGTCCAAAGCAATTTCATTCATTGATTTAGGTTCTATTGCTAAATCATCAATGATATCTTTTAAATATGGTCCAATTTCACCAATTTCTTTTATTCTAGTTTTTTGAAGTTTTTTCAATCTTCTTCTGATTGTCATTTTTCTTGTTTTCTTCTCACCCATCAATTTATCTATAACATCTTCCAATTCAGCAGCCGCCTTGGATTTATCTTCATCTGTTGCATCTGGGTCGTGTAAAGTTTTTAATGCCTTTACAATTTCTTTTAATGCTTCATAGTATTTTTCATCCATTTTGGAACTACTACTCATATAATCAGATAATAGTTTGTCACCATCTGTTTTGTAAATTTCTTCCCACATCTTACCCATGTATTTTTCATCATACATTCCGTGAAGTTCGTGCCAGAAATCTTTTGAAACAACACCATCAGCAACCATATTAAGATTTACCTCCAAGTCCATACAAAGATTCTGTTTCAAATCTTCCATTTGTAGCATTTTTGGATCTATTTTTAATAATTTTTCTCTGTTTTCTGTAGGTAATATTTTCTTTGCTCTATCAAGATGGTTTAAGAAATTGTGCATCAATTCGTGAAAAAGAATACCAAAAACCCTATCGGTATCGTTATTCAATGATTTATATATAAAATGCACATTTAACCATAGATTTCCAACATCATCAACAGCCATAGTTTTATGAAAACAATTTCTTGATGAAGGATCTGCCAATACATACATGGTTCTATTATATCTAATATAATCTGCCATAAATTTGTATCTGCTTATAATCTCACCCAATGCTATGTCAACACATTGAACAATTGGTTCTAATTCAACATCCATAACAACATCAAGTTTTTCAATGTACATAGGTACTGTTCCTACAGATAAAATAGCAGATTTATTACCTGTATAATCAGCAACACCTTCATTTAAAACTTTATATCCGTTATATATATTATTAGCGTAATAATTATAATACATAAATTTAAATTTATTATAAATTATTTATGAAAAAAGGTGGATTATATAATCCACCTTTTTTAATTTATTTTCAAATATATTAAGGTATAATAATAGGTTTATCATCTGCAAATTTTACATGATATATATTACCAATTGCCTTCAAGTAATAATGAAGACGATTAATAATCTTATCATCTGTACTCTTAATATTGAATATGTCACTTACAATATTACTATGCATAGCAACTAAGAAACTACCTTCATTTTTGCCATAGTTTCCATGCATATTTCTAGCCATAGTAAACAACTCTTTATCAGTAGGTAATTTCACATCACCATTTCTTCTGAAATAATTAGTTGAAATATAATCACAAACACGTTTAGAAATTTCAGCACAGCCATATGTTTCTGTATCTATGGTGTATCCATCCGTAGTGAACAATTCTTTAATCTTCACACCACCTTTTTTAGCAACACTTTCCATGTAATTAGCATATTTCTTTGCCATTTCCTTACCAATCTTACCAACAGATCTTGAATAAATTACTGAATTTGGAACTTCTGTAATATCTGAATACCCATATGCTTTCATATATTTATTCAATTCTGTCATAACTGCTGCCCAAGTACGTGGCATTGGGGCTAAGAATTGAGATTTATCCTCCATATCAACATTATGCCAGTGTTGGAATGTTGTTGCTGTCTTTTCACCTTCATCACTTATGACTTTAATGTCTTCTTTATTTCCCTTAACTGATTGAGAAATGAACTCTAATGTATATGGATCAAATCCACCTTCTTTTTCAGCCCATTCTTTCCAATCATAGAAATCAGGAACAAAATTATAAACACCTTTCAAGAAACGAGTTGATGCTGCTGCAGATAATAACATATAGCTATTCTTAACCTCATCATCATCATAAGGTCTATTTGAACAGCAAAGGAATGCCCATTTAGAACCAAATACTTTTCCATCCATTGTTCTTCTATTTAACAAAATCTGCATTAAGATTTTGAAAAGTTCTGGGTCTGCTCTCAAGAACTCATCAAATAATATGATACCACCTTCTGTAGTTTCTTCTTCTCTACGTTTCAAAACTCCATCAACATCTACCATTTTTGTGATTGTGCTACCATTAGCAATTGCATCAAGAACATCATTTTCCTTATCATTAAGAGATTTTTCATAAACTGGCAACCAAGTCTTTGGTGCTTCAACAACTTTTCTAAAAGTAACTTTTGATAATTTCTCAAGTTCTTCATCTGACACACCAGATTTACTAACTGCTTCTGGATGATCACTAATAACTTTACCAAGGTTTTGAAATTCTGGAATAGGAAGATGGAAACCATCAATTGCCAAGTCACCACATTCTACAACTAACAATGCTTTCTTACCAGCAGATTTTCCACGTTCGCTTTTATTATATAAATTTATTACTTCTTTAGGTATAGATGATTTACCAATACCTGGAGCACCAAATATCAACAACGTTTGTGGTTTATCTGTATATGCTTCTGCTTCAAATAATTGTTCTTTCAATAATGTTTTCAAGAAATCAGAACCAATATCTTCAATACCATCAACACCACTACCTACAGAACTTAATGGCATTCTTGCTTCTGATACATTACCACCTTGTTTACCAATCATTTCCAAGAATGTTAAATAATTCTTATATTCAACAGAATCCTTTTCAATAACACCATAATATTCATTTGATTTTGAAATGGTTGCTGTTGATTTAACATTGCTATTCAAGAATGGATCAGCACCACTAAATGCAGTTACACCTTTAACATTACCATTTGCAATATAATTCAAAGTTGTGAATTTGCTTGTTGCATTATAAGTGCTACCATCATCTTTGAATACTGCTACAAAATAATCATTGATTTTAATACCTATTTGCTTAATTGTATTTTTAACTTTGTTAATGCCTTTTTTTACAGTATCAATAAAACCTTCATTTATAAAAGTATCAAAATCAACTATATTCTGTAATGAATGATTTTCAAAAGCAGAAATTCTCTTTTCTTTTTCTCTTTCTTCCGCTTCTTTATTTTCTCTATCCAATTTTGTCAAAGCTTCAAGAGTTTTCTTTCTCTTTCTATCATTAACATTAAATTTTCTACTTCCAACCTCTGGTAGTGGTGCATCAACTCTTCTCTTTTTAACATCATAAACTGGTTTACCTTCAGAATCCAAAACTTCTTTACCAGTTGTTCTATCCTTCATAACAACCATTTCAGGACGACCAAATTCGTCATAAACTGTTTCTAAAATTTTACCTGGTGTCCATCTTGAAATATCACCAGAGAATCTTGACTGAGTAAACATATTATCAAAGTTAACACACATAGATACATCCCAATCTTCAATACTATTGTTATCAAAAGTTGATTTATAGAACATACCTTCCATAGTTTTAACAGCAGAAGTATCCCATTCAGACAAATCAAGATTAGGAATATTGGTAAATGCAAATAATGCACACATATTTTCAACAACACCAGTATCAAGTAAGGTAATTCTATTATGTTTTAATAAATTCTCACCTTCACCTTCCATTATACATTCATCATACCAAGCGTTAACAACAGAGAAAATATTATGTTCAAAATCTTTACCATTATTTACTGGATATTTACCTTTGATTTTTGAAGCAATTTTTTCAGTTTCTTCATCTGATAACGCTTTTACAGTAACTGGTTTGTGTTCAACTTTTTTATCTCCACCTTCAACATCTTTAAATGTTCCAACTGGATCAGTGTCATCACCTTCAAAATCACCAAAATCATCATCATCAAATACAGTTGCTTTAGTAGATTCTTTATGAGTTGGTTCAGACTTTACCTCTGGTTCTGTTTCTGGTTCTGTTTCCACTGGTTCTTCAAACTCACCAAAGTCATCAAATTCATCAAATTCATCGCCTTCAACCAATCTACTGTATTTTGACATATCAATAGATTCATTCAAAGCAATTGACTCTTCATTTTTGTTGAACCAACTTTCAAACATATCACAAAATTCCTTTGCAGAAATATCTGGATACTTTTTATTAGTTTCTACAACCCACTTACCTACAGATGGGCTTAAAAAATGTTTTATTGTCATAATTTATATAAAAATTTATTTTATTTTTTATTAGATTTCTCTTGCACCTGATAACAACATTTCTCCCAATATGGCTTCTTTCCAATTTGGATTACCAAAATAAATATAATCTCTAATGTTAGATACTATACGGAAATTGATTTTACCATATATGTTAATGTCATCATTGAACTTACCTTCCATAATATCATCCATATGTTCCAATACTTCATTAAGTGGAACTTTTGATTCTGAAGGTAATATTCTAAATTCATCTTGTATAGTAGTATCCTCAGCATCTGCTAATATTTTCTTTCTCAACCATGCCCAAATAACTTTTCTTGTAGGACTGATATCAATAACTGTCATTCTTGAAGAAATTGCATCCCAGTGGTCTCTAATACTTTTTCTAAAAGTATCTAAAGAATTATTACTAATATATACAATAAAACCATTAAAAATGAATCTATCTGGTATTAAAGTATGAGATTCATTTTCTTCATATTCTTTAAAATTATATAATGCTCTATCTTTAACAGCCTTATCAATTGCGTCAGAATCCATATAAGAATATTCATCTTCAGTCGTTTTTCTACCTCTTTTAGCGGTATATTCTGCTTTTAATCTTTTCTCTTCTTTTTTAAGCCATGCTTCTTTTTCATAATCAGTAAATTTACCAATTTCTTTATGATACATATCTTGTCTTGTCATTTCTGGGTCAGATGCATTATAAAAAATATTAGAATTTTTCTTCGCTTCACCAGAAGGATTAACTACAAGTCTATTAGGTTCATCGCCCTCCATAGCCAATTTCCATAAAGAAATCTTTAAAGGTGTATCAAACATATCTGGAGTATCATCATAAATGAGCAACATATTATTGCCTTCATACAATTGATTATATACTTCATTTGCACCTGTTGTTGAATTACCGAATTTCTTATAATCAACATTTTCTTTAAGACCAACCTTCGCAATGGCTTTGTTAAGAGATACTGATTTACCAATACCTGCAACACCAGTGATTAGCATACCTCTATGTTTTGCAATATATCTTCTCATAGAGAAATCTCTACCACCTGACTTAATATATTTACAAATAGATTCAGCAGCATTATAAACTGAATCCATCTTCTTCTGTAATTCGTTTACTTTAGATTCCATTACATCAACACTTTCTCTAACGTGATAACGTCCATCAGGTCCAATAAAAATTGCAAGACTACCACTCTGACCTGCACCAAAGAACCAGCAATTCTTCATAGCCGCGATTTGTTTAGAATCACAACCCCATGTATTTCCACACAAAATCATATGTACAGCTTGAATTGCTCTAAGAGCAGCAGTAGGCTCAAAATGCGTACCTGTTTTATTCATACAAAGCACTTTTCTAACTTCAAGTAAATTTTCTGTTAAATCATCTTCTTCCATAATCTTAACAATTTCGGAGTCCGTATATTTTTCATAATATTTTAAGAACTCTGCCATAACGCTATCATCTAACGATTCAGCACATTTCTTAGCAACAGTTGCTAAACCTGAAATAGGCTTTGTAGCAGGACCAATTTCTGGTGTTGATCTTACTTCATTTACTGCTGATGTATTCATTGAAACCAAGTCAACCAAACTTCTAATCATAGCCAAGAATCCCAATTTTCTTGTAGATACTGAAAATTCTGATTTAGTTTCTCCATTAAGAAGAGGATTACTCTTAAAGTATACAATTTCTTTCTCTATACCATTCTTAAAAAGAATCATATAAGAATTGGTATTATAAATCATTGCACATTTCTTATCATCAATATTTAGTACAAAAGGATGTACTAAAAATTTAGAAGTAATTCTCTTTTTAAGATGTTTGAGAACAATGTTTGAAATTTTAGATAAATATCTATCATCAGAAACCATATCAGGTTCAACAAAATCTTGAGCATCTTCCTGATCAATACTATCTAATGTAACAGTATCATCTAAAACTCCAGCATTAACATTTTCAAATATTTCTTGATTTGATTTATCAAAAAAATCATCAAATTTTTTAATCATAACAATTTATAAATTATATATATTTTATTTATGTAAATCTAAAAATTAGTTTATATAAAGACTTTCAAATATAGTTGTATCCAATCTCTGTTGAGTTTTCCTATAACCACCATTTTTGGCACAGATATTAATTTGTGTTACATAACAATCTGGTGGTACAATCACATAATCAGGTGTATTATCACCACCATCAAAACTTAAAGCATATCTGATTTCGTTTTCATTTATAAGTCTTATTCTGTCAAATAAATCCAAATGGTCAATTTTACCGAAAAATTTTCCAGTACTTCTTGTTAATTCATATGGTGGATCCAGATATAAAAAATCATCTTCTTCCACAATTCCAAATATTTCTGAATAATCACATCTTCTGAATTCAACATTGTGTTCATTTAATACCTTACTCCATTGGTTTATTATCTTTTCAAGTCTTTTAGGATTAATACCATCCCTTGTCAGATGAAGTGTGTTATTAAACTGACCATAATGATTATATCTTGGTACACCGTTTGTGCAAGTTCTCATCAGAAAGAAAAACAGATAAGGACTTCTTGTCTGATTAAACTCATCTCTGATTGATTCAAAATATTTTCGTCTTAAATTATCGTCAGAAAGATTAGACATAATTGTCCACATTTTCACATACTCATTATAGATACCTTTCGGGTCTTTTTTAAATGTTTTCCAGAAGTCTATCAAATCACCATTGATATCTGAACACACGACGTTATTTATGGTGTGTTCTCTTGAATTTAATAACTGGAACATTACTGAACAACTTCCACAAAAAGGTTCATAATATGTATTAATCACATTCGGAAAATATTTTATAATTTCTGCGGATTGAAATCTCTTGGAACCAATCCATTTTATAAGTGGATTAACCTTCATAACTATCTCATTTATATAAAAATAACAAAATATAAATATCATAAATATTTTATGAAATCTGCATTTGTTTATTTATTAAAAATACAAGAAAATGGCATTTATAAAATAGGTGTTTCAAAAAATGTCGAAAAAAGAGTGAAACAGCTTCAGACTGGTAACACAGAACAAATATATCTTGTTAATAAATTCCATTCAAATTATCCATATAAAATAGAATCATATTTACATAACATTTATAAATTAAACTCAATAAATGGAGAATGGTTTTATTTAAGTGATGATGATGTTAATTCATTTATAGACAATTGTAAAAAATGTGAAACTAATTTCAAATGTATGGATGAAAACAATAATCCATTTCTATAAACAATATGATTAAAACAGATTTAATAGAATTTCTGAAATCACATCCAATAGGATATACATCAGAAAAGAATTTTCAGAAACATTTTCCTCTTCATTATAATGAAATTATAAAAATAAATTTTCCTGATGATTTTACATTTTCACAAAAAATATACCACTATTTAAATGATGATTTATCTTGTTCATTGGGATTATGTCCAACTTGTCATAAGAGAACAAAATATAAAGGTATAAATATCGGTTATTTACAACATTGTAGTCCTACTTGTTCATCTATAGATAAAAATGTACAAAATAAAACCAAAATGACATGTCTACAGAAATATGGTGTTGATGTCGCATCAAAATCAACAGAAATAAAAAATAAACAGAAACAGACATGTCTACAGAAATACGGTGTTGATAACTACAGTAAAACACAGGAATATATTGAAAAGGTAAAAAATACCAACAATAAAAAATATTCATGTGACTTTTTTGTTCAAACCCAGCAATTTAAAACACAATCTATTAAAACTAAAATTGACAAATACAATGATGGTAATTTTGTTAACACTACAAAAATTAAAGAAACTAAATTGAAATTGTATGGAGATGAAAATTACAATAACATCGATAAAATAAAAGAAACAACAATTCAAAAATATGGTTCAATAGGATTTGCGAATGAACAATTACGAAAAAAATCAGAACATACAAATCTCCAACAAAATGGAGATATACATTATAACAACCCGACAAAAATAAAAGAATCTCTTAATAATAGAACATCTGAACAAAAACAAATCACTAAAGAAAAACACCAATTGAATTGGCAAAACAAATCAGAAGAAGAAAAAACAAAAATAAAACAAAAAAGAGAAAATACTTGTCTACAAAAATATAATGTAGAATACTTTGCACAATTACCAGAAAATATTGAAAGACAGAGAAATTATATGTTGAATATATCTGAAGAAGAAAAACAAAATAGATTGAAAAAAACATATAATACAAAACGAAAAAATAAGTCTTTTAATACATCTAAAATTGAAAAACAAACTAAAGAATATCTGATAAAAAATAATATTTCATTTAAAGAACATTATAAGACAAATCAATATCCCTTTGTGTGTGATTTCTATTTACCTGATTATGATTTATATATAGAAATAAATGGAATATGGACTCATGGTGAACATCCTTTTGATTCAACAAATATTAAAGATATAGAACAATTAAATGTGTGGATAGAAAAATCCAACCATAGTAAGTTTTATAAAAATGCAATTAATGTGTGGACAAAAAGAGATGTATTAAAAAGAAATACCGCAAAACAAAATAAACTTAATTTTTTGGAAATTTTTTCAACAGATATAACTGAAGTTATAAAACAAATAAAAGAGAGAATCATTTGATTCCCTCTTTTTATTTTATCTGAAATGACTTAACATATCAATTGATTCAGTCTGTTCAATAAGTTTCATCTTATTATAAATAATGTTCACCCTAAATTTGGTGTCCTTTCCTTCTCCTTCACGAATCTTCAAAACCTTAAACCAATAATAAGGTATTGTCTTACCAGTTTCATCATCAAGTTCACCAATTCTCATCTCTTCTGTCTGAATAATACCTATAATTGAGTCGCATGTATGTGCCAGGCCCATTGACTCGCTAACATCTGTTAACGCAATATCTGAACAATCCAAAGCATTTCTACCAATCTGTGATGCGGTATCAACAATAAAGTCATATTTAACTGCAAGTCCTCTTAAATCTTCAGCCAATGCTTTTATTTTCAGATATGTATTTTCACTATTTGGGTTTCTGTAATTACACATGATATTGATGTAATCAATTACAACAACATCAATTTTAATCTTGTATTGTTCTTCTATTTCTTTTACATATCTTTCAACATCCATAACTGTACATTGACCAGTAGGAAATTCTTTAATAAACAATTTTCCCAATGGTAACATTGACATTGCTGAAAGATTTTTGAGTTTCTTCTTAACTTTTTCTGTTGATTCAACTAAAGTATCATATTCATCTAAAGTAATGTCAAAAAGGTTTGCAGAAATTCTACGAGCGACCTTTTCTGGTGACATCTCACAAGTAATAAAAATTGTATTCTTACCCCGTCGTACGAATTCAGCAGCATCATTACAGAGCACAATTGAATTATGACTCAAAATACCATTTGTAAAATAACGATGATTTGTATCTGAAACTTGAACATCATACATATTTTCAAAATATCCAAGGTTTTTAACAGATACAACTAATTCTAAACGTAATTGACCATTGACATCTTGTACCCAAATTTTATCGGGTCTTGTATCTTTGTTTAAATCTTTAACAAAAATTTCAGAAAAAGAATCATCAAAAACAATATGATTATCCGCACACATTAATTTTTTTCCAGATTCTGTAATTACTTCCCACATTTCATATTCAATAGTTTTACCAACACAAGATATATCTGACCATCCTTTATCAGTTTCTATCTGCCAATCATCATAATCATTATTTATTTCTACAAATTTTCGTTCAATTTGATTATGTAAATTATTCATAGTCATATTTAATTTACCAAAAACTTCATCACTATCAAAATTAATATATTCAATCATTTAATAAAAAATTTATACATTCATTTATAACCGTGACATATTAAAGAAATCCCCAATTGATATTTCTTTAATTTCACCAGTTCTTTTATTTCTAACTTTTATGATTGTAGAATATTCACAACACTTTCCAACATTGGTTCCTCCGATATAACAATGGAGTGTTTTATGGTCAAGCCCGCCTTTTGATATTTTATTCCAATATTCCCAAGTGAAAGGAATTTTATTTGACTTTACAGATTTATGACTTTCAGGATTAAAAAAATCAAAACCCATATCTTTATCAAAATTCACAAGTTGTGTATCTGCAACCATACTCGTTGCTTTATTCACAACATCATTTACATTTGACAGAGATACTTCTGTTGTCTTTGCATAACTTGCGGCTTTAAACAAATTTGTATTAAATGTTCTCCAACGAATCCAACCTTCAGTTGTCTGTTGCAACCATTCATTATCAAGACTATTGATATCAACATCATAAATTGAATCTACAATTTCAGGTGCAATATCTTTCTTGTCATCTTTGAGGATAGCCTTCATCTGTTCGCAAGATGGAGATTCCTTATATTCTTTAAAGAATTGTTTAGCTGAACTTGCGATATACTGAATGTCATCATTGGAAAAAAAATCTTTGTCAATATGAAGAAGATATGTAGGGTTCTTGATCATATATGCAAAAATAATCTTTTCTTGTTGTATACTCGTTTTCATTGCCAAGGGGTATTTATAATTTTAAATTTCTTTCCAGATTTCTGAATATAATTATGTTCAGTTAAATATTTTTCAATCTCACTAACTTTTTGTGTTAAATTTTCACTCCAATCATATCTGTTTCCCATCTTCTCCATTGAAAAAAGAGAATCATCTATGGTTTCTGTACAACTTTCATATAACACATCTAATGGTGTAGGGTATCCATCTAATAACTTATAGATACCAGTTATATATTTAATTTGTATTTTATCTTTATTTAATGTTATCATACATATTAAAATATAACAAAAAAGGAGTGATTTTTCACTCCTTTCTAATATTATTTAATAAAAATCTGATGGACTTACACCATAATAATCATAATAATCATATATATCACCCTCCACATCCGTTTCTGTGCGATCTTCAATATTTTGTATTCGTTTAGCCAACTCACCACCAATTTCAGTAATAATATCAAATGAATCTTCAGTTTCTTCATCATATAATTCAACACTATCAATAGACCAAGTTACATCATAATAATCCGCACCATATTTACGAGTCGTATCACTATGGTAAACACTGTAATTTATAATGACACTCATATTTCTATCACCAACAGAAATTTCTTCTCCATCATCTAATATGTATTCGCCCTCATCATAATCCAAATCAGCATCACTCCAATATTTATTTATAAAATTATCTAAAATATCATAATATTCAGGATTAGAATTTAAATAATATATAACATTTTGAAGATTTTTTTTGTGTTGATCAGAAAGTAATTTCTTTTGCATTCTTGGTGTATGAGGATCACCATAATATTTACCCAAATTACCTTTATGTCTTGATTCAATACGTTTTTCTATTTCTTTTGGTTTAACACCTATAACTAGTATTGAATCATCTTGAAGTTCTACACCAAATAAAGGATGTTTTGATTTTGAATTTAAATCATTAAATTCTTGTTCATCAGCAACAACACCTAAAATTTCATCATCTTTGAGATCATATAATGGATTTTCATGAGAAAAATCTAAACCTCTTTGACCCTTATAGTGAATATATCTGTTGCCTTTTGGTTTTCCATGTTCACCAACAATATCTTTTAATTTAGAGCTTTGAAAACTTTCATTAAGTTTTATAAATTCTTCAAATTTCTGTATCATAAAAACTTTTTTATTATTTATTTATGAATAATCACCACAAACTATTTTCTATGTTATTATCATAATTAAACCATTTAATTATTGGATCTCCTTTAAAACCTTTTTCCCAAACAAACCAACAATAACATAACGCAGAACCCAAATCTTTTGTAAAATCACCATCTTTTTTACATGCGAATCTTTTTACAGCAACATAGATCTTTTTAGGTGGATTTATCTTAAATAT
Source organism: uncultured Clostridia bacterium (assembly GCA_945937975.1). Taxonomy (GTDB): domain Bacteria; phylum Bacillota; class Clostridia; order Christensenellales; family UBA1242; genus UBA5893. Next base: position 8,539 of record CAMEUD010000004.1, on the reverse strand, counting down.
CTGTTCATATCTTTTTGTGGTTTCTAGAAATTGTATTTTAAGAAACATCACAACTTTATTTCCTTCAGGTATTAATTTGAGTGCATGTTCCACAAATTCAGTTGATTTATTATATGGTGGATTAGTAACTATATCACCATCAAAAATTTCATTACATTGAAGAAAATCAACTCCCGTATCACAACCATCAACATCATATTCAAATAAATCAGTCATTTTGACATTAAACCCACTCTGAATAAACTCATTCGCTATATGACCCATACCTGTCGCTGGTTCCCAAATATTATTATTGAACTTTTCATTTTCAATCAGAAATCTTACAGCTTTCGGATCTGTTGCATAAAAATCATGATCACTCCTTTCAGACAATACATGATTAGATGCACCTAAAGGTATAAATGTTTTATTTTGTTTTACTTTATCCATAACTTAAATATAACAAAAAAGGTGTGAAAATCAAACTATTTATCCTTTACACCCCTAACTGAAAAACCATTATAACGATCAAGTTCAATTATATTATTACTAAAACGACCAGAAAATAAATAATGAACTTTGTGGTGATTAGATGAATCAATAGATGAAGAACAAGAACGAGACCATAGGCGTTTAGCACTAGAAGAAAAAAACCAATCACCTGCATATGGTAGAAAGATAGTATTATCATTAACTTTAGATTTATACAATTTACCTGCAACTCCATTAATTGTTTGATTTTCAGTAGTCGTATTATCTATTAGTTCTTTAATTTGTTCTTCAGTAGGTATATGTGCTTTACCTTTTGTCTTTAAATAAACGACATCATCTTCTGGGTCAAGAACAGTCTTTCCATCTTTTTTATTATATTTGGTAGATTTTTTACCCCATTTATAGTTATCACAAGTATATTCATTTTTAGGTTCTGTTTCACCCCAAGCATAAAAATCACCATATTCTTCTGGTTCTGTAGCACCGATATTTCTGTCAGCCCATAAAGTTCCTGATGGGAGTCCTAAATCAATGTATTGAGTGTTGTCTTTATCTTCTCTTCTTTCTTCTCCCGTGTTAGATCTTTTTAATGCAGAACCCCACATTCCTTCTTCTATGAATTCACTAAATTTTTTAATCATAGTTATGAAAATCAATAAAAATATTATTTATCCTTTACACCTCTAACCGATAACCCAACATAACGATCCTTGACAAATATAACAGAATTATCATAAATAGCATAGAGATAATAAGCCATTTGGTGATTAGGTGAATAAAGAGATGAAGACCAATAACGAGAAAAACGTTTTATACCTGTAATAGAAGAAACATCACAATTACCTGCAAATGGTAGAAAGATAGTATTATCATTAATGTTAGATTTATACAATCTACCTACAATTCCATTAATTGTTTTATATTTAGAAGTAGTATTATCTATTAGTTCTTTAATTTGTTCTTCAGTAGGTATATGTGCTTCGCCTTTTGTCTTTAGATAAACAACATCATCTTCTGGTTCAAGAACAGTCTTACCATCTTTTTTATTATATTTGGTACAATATACATCCCATTTATAAGTATTCCAAGTATATTCTTTTTTAGGTTCTGTTTCACCCCAAGCATAAAAATCTCCATATTCTTCAGGTTCTGTGGCACCGATATTTCTGTCAGCCCATAAAGTTCCTGATGGTAGACCTAAATCAATGTATTGAGTGTTGTCCTTATCTTCTCTTCTTTCTTCACTTGTATTACTTCTTCTCAATGCGGAACCCCACATTCCTTCTTCTATAAATTCACTGAATTTCTTAAGCATTTTTATCTTTTTTCTTTTTCAACTCTTTCTTATCAGTTAATTCAAATGTCTTTGAAGGATCAATAACGATATTCGCACGACTCATAAATTGTTTACTCAACAGCATCCTACATCTGTAATGTTTGGTTCCAGTAAGGTCACTTATTTTTAAATTCACCTTTTCAGATTTATAAATTGTATTATGGAATTTAATATCCAATTCGATTACTGGTCTTTCTGTTGATTTTCCATGGTGCCAAATATTTTTATGGTCAACAACTTCATATTCTTTTTTTTCACCATTAAAATCAAATGTTACTTTACCATCCTTTTCTTCAAAATTCTGAACAATCAATGCACATTGTGCAGTATTGCCGGAATCCAATTTTGCCTTCATTTTACCTAAACCAACAACTTCAATGACTTCTTTAAGTCCAGAAACTTTTTTACCATCATCAGTTTTATTTGGTTTATCATCATTTTTATGTTTACTCTCTGATAAAGTTTCAACAAATTCTATAAATTTTTTAATCATATTTAAGATATCAGATATATAAAATATTTATGAAAATCAATAAAAATATTATTTATCCTTTACACCTCTAACCGAGAACCCAGCACAACGATTCCATGCATGTATATGAGAAAAATTGCTACAATTATTATAAAAATTAGAAGCAACTTCAGGGTCATCAGATGAATCAAGAGATGAAGACCAATTACGAAACCATGAGTTTCTACCCATATATTGATCAACATACATTCCAGCAAATGGTATAAAGATAGTATTACCATTAATGTTAGATTTATACAATCCACCTATAACTCCATTAATTTTTTGTTTTTCAGAAGTAGTATTATCTAATAGTTCTCGTATTTGTTCTATAGTAGGTATATGTGCTTTACCTTTTGTCTTTAGATAAACGACATCATCTTCTGGGTCAAGGACAGTCTTACCATCTTTTTTATTATATTTAGTACAATCCGCACCCCATTTATAGTTATACCAATTATATTCTTCTTTAGGTTCTGTTTCACCCCAAGCATACAAATCGCCATATTCTTCTAGTTCTGTAGCACCAATATTTCTGTCTGCCCATAAAGTTCCTGATGGGAGTCCTAAATCGATATATTGAGTGTTGTCTTTATCTTCTCTTCTTTCTTCTCCCGTGTTAGATCTTTTTAATGCAGAACCCCACATTCCTTCTTCTATAAATTCACTAAATTTCTTAAGCATAAAGTTTTATTTTTATTTATGAAAAAAAATGGAGATTTCACAATCTCCATTTTATTAAAGTTGTTCCTTTATCATATCTTCAACATCAACATCTTCATTAGGTTCATCGTCATCTTCAAATAAATCATTTATCTGAACACCATCAGCATACTTAAACTCTGATTGAATGTATTTGTCGAGTCTTTCAAGTCTTGATTTTGTAAATGCTTTTGAAGTGAATAATTCCTTCGGTGATATGGTTTCACCACTATCAAGACAGAAATTTCTTGCAGTATCACTAGGTACAAAATATACAACATCACCATCTTTCTTTTCAACTCTTACATAATCTTCATTTGGTGACTTCTCATATTCCTTTTCAGTAATGAATTTACCCCTTTGAATACCACATCTTTCAAATGAAATATATTCTTCCAACCCTACATATGGGTTCATACCATTAACATAACTGATGTAAAATTTTACCTTTGATGGCTTACAGAATCTATTCTTATCAGGCTCTGCAGTAACAATAATACCTGTTTGTGTATTATCACTACCTTCTTTTAATTTCGCCTTTGAAAGATTAAGTATGATACTTGCACCATATACAAGTCCCTTACCACCAGATTGCACTCTTTGAGAAAACATATCAGTTGTCATATAAATATGATTTGAAAAAGCAAATGTACCACCAATGATACCCATCTTTGATGCGACAATACGGAAGATTGCTCTAATTTGTTTAGACCTAGTCATATCCGCTTTATCTGAAGCAGATTTAGCGTCATCAATTTCTTTTTGTGTCGCGAGATTACCGACAGAATCTAACACGAAGAAAATCTTTGGGATGGACATACCCGCTTCCTTTTTCTCAATCAACAAATCAAGTGTTTGAGTTATTGACGTCTTAAATTCTTGAACTGTACCAACGGGTTCATATCTGAATTTTGAGATATCAACACCAAACTGAACTAATTGAGAACGTTCAATCGCATTCTCTGAATCATACCAAATCACAAAACAACCTTTCTTTTGTGCTTCTCTTGTCATATTCATAAGTAGGTAAGTCTTACCTGTACCAGATTCACCACTCAAACATAACATTCTATTATTAGGAGCACCACCAAAAATACTACCAGTTAAACAAGCATTACATGCATAATTACCAGTTGATATGTAATCAGTTATCTCACTAACTCCAGCACCATCACTCATAAGACCTCCCCATTTGGAGTTCTTTGACATTTCTTTATTTAAATCACTAAAACTAAACTCACCTGCATTTTTTGCCATAAACTATTATATTAAATTATATATTAAAATATAACAAAAAATCACATAAATAAAAAAGAGGATTTCATTAATATTGTCTGGTAAACAACTGAAATCCTCTTAATAAATTCAACAAAATATTTATGAAAATTTCAAAAAATGAGTTACTTAAAATAATTCTCACTAAAACTAATGTTTATTGTAGAGAATCATATTTTAAAAAACTATTCCCTGAAAATCATCAAGAAATTCTTTCTATAACATTTCCACATCATTTTAAATTTAATCAAAAATTATATCACTACATTTATGATATATCATTAACTTATGGATATTGTAAAATTTGTGGTCATCCAACTCGTTTTAAAGGATTTGGACAAGGATATTCTACATATTGTTCATCTAATTGTTTAAGTAATGATGATGAATTTAAACAAAAAATAAGTGATGTATGGCATAACTTAACAGATGAAGAAAAAAACAATATAAACAATAAAAAACATCTGTGGTGGGAATCATTATCTGATAACGAAAAAAATACTAAAATTCAGAAATGCAAACAAACTTGGAGAAGCAAATCAAATGAAGATATTCAACATATGTCTTCTAAAATAAAGAACACATGGAAAAATAAAACAAGAGAAGAATTAGATATTATAAAAAACAAAAAATCAATCACATTAAGTAAAAACCCACAAACAGTACAATTAACAAATATAAAACACAAAAAATACTGGGAAAATCTATCAAAAGAAGAAAAAGAATTATTTTCAAATAAAATTAAAAAATCTTGGTTGAGTAAATCAGAAGAAGAAAGAAATGAAATCATACAAAAATCAATATCATCTAGGATAAATAGAAGTGAAAATGAGAAAAAAATAACTTTGCAAAAAGTCAATGAAACAAAACGAAAAAATAAATCATTTAATACATCAAATATAGAAATACAATTTAAAACATATTTACAATCAAATAACATATCATATATCTGTGAATATAATAAAGATGTAAGATACCCATTTAATTGTGATTTCTATTTACCATATTATGATTTGTTTATAGAAATCAATGGACATTGGACACATGGACAACATCCATTTGATAAAAATAATGAAAATGATATTTTAACATTAAATTTGTGGAAATCAAAAAATACTGAATTTTATGATAATGCAATTAATGTTTGGACAAAAAGAGATGTAAACAAAAGAACCATAGCAAAAACAAATAATTTAAATTATCTTGAAATATTTTCAGACAAAATAGATATTGTAATTGAAAAATTTGAAACTTATCTAAATGATTTTATTACAAAACCATAAATATTTCAAATGCATCAGTATTTTAAATTTATGAAAGAATATGATATAAATGAATGTGATGTTGTATCACCAAATGGTGGATTAACTTTTGGTGATGTTGAAGGAATGGGTGATATTTATTTTCCTGGAGAAAATGGCGATCAAGGTTCTGGTGATTTACCAAAACCATCAGGAACTCTTTATAAACAAGTGATGCCTTTTTACACTTTTATAAAGAAAACCAAACCAAAGAAAAAGAAAAAAGGTCATTTTAATAAAGAAGATGAACCTTGTGTTCATACAGAAAATCCACCAATATATAAATATGTTGACGACTACAGAACATACGCAGAAAGGACAAAACCACATATGTGTAAATAAAAAAGAGTGATAATTATCACTCTTTTTTTATTTTAGAATATCATCACTCTTAAAGTTTTTTTTCTTTCACATCACATATATTTTTAACATCTTCAAATTTAAATTTACATTTACATCCACCACAGATGACCCAAGAAGCAACATGTTCAGGTATATATTCTAATGATTCTAAAGAAGCACAACCACTACAATAAAAATCACCACCAACATATGTGGGTGCACCTTTTAATGTTTCTAATTGAGTACACTTATGACAATCAAAAAAACCGTCTACTTTTTGTGGTGCTCCTTCAAGTGAAGTGAGTGAAGTGCAATCACGACAACTAAAATTCCAACCTACTTTTTGTGGAGAACCATCAAGTGAAGTGTGCGAAGGACAATCACAACAATAAAAATCTTTATCAACTCTTCCAAACTTAAAAGGAAGTTTACCATTTACCAAATCAGTATTCCTTATAAATATATAACCTTTACATTAATTACATTACCATCAGTTATATAAATAGATGCAGATTCTGGTTGATTAGCTATAAATTCTTGGATGCGATTTGCTTTATCTTCTTTTCTTTCTTTAGCTGTATTAGATCGTCTTAATGCGGACCCCCACATTCCTTCTTCTATGAATTCACTGAAGTTTTTAATCATCATATTGTATTTATGCAGAAAAAGGAGAGAATTAATTCTCTCCTTTTTTGATTAATTTATAATTTTACCACCTAGTTTTTTAGGTGCACCTTCATGTGAGGTGAGTGAAGGACAATTACGACAATAAAAATCCCCACCTACTTTTTGTGGTGAACCTTCAAGTGATTTGAGTGAAGGACAATCACGACAATAAAAATCCCTACTTACTTCTTGTGGTGCACCTTCAAGTGAAGTGAGTGAAGGACAGTAACTACAACTAAAATCCCCACCTACTTTTTGTGGTGAACCTTCAAGTGATTTGAGTGAAGGACAGTCACTACAACTAAAATTCCAACCTACTTCTTGTGGAGAACCTTCAAGTGTAGTGAGGGAAGAACAGTCACTACAATAAAAATCTCCACCTACTTTTTGCGGTGTACCTTCAAGTGTAGTGAGGGAAGTACAGTCACTACAACTAAAATTCCCACCTACTTCTTGTGGTGAACCTTTCAGTGAAGTGAGTGAAGAACAATCACTACAACTAAAATTCCCACCTACTTTTTGTGGAGCACCTTCAAGTGAGGTGAGTGAAGTACAATTACTACAACAAAAAGTCCTACCTACTTCTTTTGGAGCACCTTTAAGTGATTTGAGTGAAGTGCACTCTTGACAAATAAAATTCCGACCTACTTTTTGTGGAACACCTTCAAGTGAAGTGAGTGAAGTACAATTACTACAACTAAAATTCTCACCTACTTCTTGTGGTGCACCTTTAAGTGATTTGAGTGAAGGACAATCACGACAATAAAAATTCCGACCTACTTCTTGTGGAGCACCTTCAAGTGAAGTGAGTGAAGTACACTCACGACAATCAAAATCTTTATCAACTCTTCCGAACTTAAAAGGAAGTTTACCATTTACCAAATCAGTATTCCTTATAAATATATAACCTTTACTATTAATTACATTACCATCAGTTATATAAATAGATTCTGGTTCCCCTTGATTATTTATAAATTCTTGGATACGATTTGCTTCATCATCTTTTCTTTCTTTAGCGGTATTAGATCTCCTTAATGCGGAGCCCCACATTCCTTCTGTTATAAATTCACTAAATTTTTTAATCTTCATATTGTATTTATGCAGAAAAAGGAGAGAATTAATTCTCTCCTTTTTTGATTAATTTATAATTTCCCCACCTACTTCTTGTGGTGATCCTTCAAGTGATTTGAGTGAAGGACAATCACGACAATAAAAATACCCACCTACTTTTTGTGGTGAACCTTTCAGTGAAGTGAGTGAATGACAGTAACTACAACTAAAATCCCCACCTACTTCTTGTGGTGAACCTTCAAGTGAAGTGAGTGAAGGACAGTCACTACACCTAAAATCCCCACCTACTTCTTGTGGTGATCCTTCAAGTGAAATGAGTGAAGAACAATCACTACAACTAAAATTCCTACCTACTTTTTGCGGTGTACCTTTAAGTGAAGTGAGTGAAGGACAGTCACTACAATTAAAATTCCCACCTACTTCTTGTGGTGAACCTTTCAGTGAAGTAAGTGAAGTACATTCACGACAATAAAAATTCTCACCTACTTCTTGTGATGCACCGTCAAGTGAGGTGAGTGAAGTACACTTACTACAAATAAAATCCAAACCTACTTCTTTTGGAGCACCTTTCAGTGAAGTAAGTGAAGGACAATTATAACAACTAAAAATCCCACCTACTTCTTTTGGCGTACCTTCAAGTGAAGTGAGTGAAGAACAACTACTACAATAAAAATCACCACCTACTTCTTTTGGAACACCTTCAAGTGAAGTGAGTGAAGAACAATTACTACAATAAAAATCCCTACCTACTTCTTGTGGTGCACCTTCAAGTGATTTGAGTGAAGTACACTTCATACAAATAAAATCTCCATCAACTCTTCCAAACTTAAAAGGAAGTTTACCATCTACCAAATCCGTATCACG
>CAMEUD010000003.1 GCA_945937975.1 uncultured Clostridia bacterium | reverse complement strand
CCAGTGATCTCTTAATAATTTTGGCGAAGTTTTAATTAATTTGTTAAATTCAACCAAATTACTTTCATCAATTTGTTCGTGATTATATAGCCAACGATTAAGTTTTTCAAGGCTACGGTTAAGTCTTCCTTCATAAGCATAACGAGATTTTACCATAAAGAAAATTACCATAAATATGATAAAACCAAGGCTTATGTAGAATAATAAATCTTTAGTTAGTCCATTTTGGGTAAGTTTTAAAAAGAAATCCCAAATGTTATCAATGACACCTAAAAGCATAAATTTGTCCCCTTTTTATTACATTTTTCGAGTGTAGTATAACACATAAATATTTTTTTAACTAATATTTTTAAATATTTTTTTTGATTTTTTTAATATTTTTTTAAATATTTTTTTGTGAATTATTTTTTATTTATTTTTTAAGCAAAAAAGTTGATGCTATTTTACATCAACTTTTATTAGTTCGCATGGCTTTAAACTGAGTATATAACACTCATCAATTTGCCTTCCAAGCGCGTATGTCGCCGCCTTTTTATATAGTAATAATTGTTTATAATATTTATTAATTAAACTACTTTCATTAAGATTTGAAAACTTGTAGTCAACAAGTATTGTTTTGTTATTTTTTATAATAATTAAATCACACACACCTTGAACAAGAACTTTATCATTTATATCACTGTCTTCAATTTCGCTGTATGGAACTTGCATAACAAATGTTTGTTCTTTTAGTGTTGTACTATCTTTGCATAATTCTTTTAACAATTTTAAATTCTTTATCACAATATCAAAGTTTAAGGCGTTTATTGTCTGCTCATTAAATATATTTTGTTCTTTAATTTTTTTGATTATTGTTTTTATGTTTTGAATATTCACAACATCATTAAAGTCGTATAATTCCATAATCTTATGATACAGACTCCCAAGTTCATTCTTTTGTATGCCTTGATATTTATCTTCACTTGTCAATAATTTATTTGGTTCAAAATTTTTGCTTGCAAATTCATCATCTGCTTTTAGGATGCTCGACACAGAATTTTTCTCTGCAATAAATGTCGCCTTATCATTGAAATATCCTGTTTGAATATAATTTGCCAAATCTTTTATTTCTTTTTCTTCATATTGTTTATTTAGTATATTAGTATTATTAATAACATTAATACTTTGATAATCTTTTTGGTCAATAACATTGCAAGTGTAATCTTTTGAATTCATCAAATTAAATGAACTAACTTTTGCATTAATTTTTGAAATATCTTCATTTGATAGTGAATTTACAATTTGTGTTAGATAGTTATTACTATTCATAATTTGCCAATCATTCTCAAATTTTTCATATTCCAACTTATTTGTTTGTCCAATTAAAATTAGTCTGTTTTTTGGTCTTGTTAAAGCAACATACAAAAGTCGTAATCTTTCGCTAATATTGTCAATTTTGTTAAAAGTTTTTACAACACTATAAAATACACTATTACTTTTTTGTCTTAAATCTTGATTATAATATTTCAGCCCAACACCAATTTCTTCGTTTAAAACTATTTCAGGTTCTTGAGAATTTGTATTAAATGATGCCGAAAGTTCAGGAATTATAACAACTGGCCATTCAAGTCCTTTGCTTGAATGCATTGTTGTGATATTTACAACATTGTTTGATGTTATTGCTCCAACAACTTTTTGCTCTCTAACATTTTCTCTTATAAAGTTAAGATATTCTGTAACTGAGTAATTGTAATTTGAATTTGTGAAAGAATTTACAAAATCTTTAACATTTTTTGCTCTTGATAATCCGTTAAAACTATTTTGAATTTTGTATTCATAATTTGTTTCTTCCAAAATTTGATTTAATGCAAATATCAAACTTTGATATGTTGAATTGTAAGCAAATTTCTGCAAAAGTTCTGTCATATAATCAATTTTTCTTTTTATTTCATCATCTTTACTATATTCAAGCACACAATCATAAAAGTTTTGTTTACCCACAACATTTTTACGAATATCAAGCATTTCATTTGCAGAAAAATCAAATAATTTTGACATCATAACACTTGCAAGCGAAACATCATCTTTAAAATTTTGACTGACTTTTATTAAGTTTATAAGAACGCTTGCATCAAAAGTTTCATCAAGATTTGCATTTGAATTTTCAAGCACAGGTATATTAAAATTGTTAAATGCTTCAATGTATGCCTGCTGTTTTGTCCTTGAACGAAGAAGTATTGCGATATCTTTATATTCAATTTTGCGATAGCATTTTGTGTTTATATCATATATTTCTTCATTTAATAATTTTGTTATCCTTTCTGCAACAAAATTTGCAGAAGCCATATCATCATCACTTTCTTGATTTTGAAATTCTTGAACACTATACACCTTGCTTTCAGTTCCTTTTTCTTCTTTGTCCTTAAATAATATGTCAAGTTCAACGCAAGGATATTTTTCTTTTTCAAAATCTCCTTGCCCATTAAGCATTGATTTATCTTTATAGTCAAGGTTTGCTGTTTTTTGAGTCATAATAACACTAAATATGTTATTCACAAAATTTAGTATTTGATGAGTTGTTCTAAAATTACAGTTAAGTTTCAGGTATTCAGATTTGTCATCATTTTCAAATTGATTTATTATATTTTCAAATATTTTTGCGTTTGATTGTCTAAAACCATAAATTGCCTGTTTTAAATCTCCAACCAAAAATAAATTATTTTCACTTCTAAGTTGGTTTATTAATTTTTCTTGTACTCTGTTTGCATCTTGAAATTCATCAATAAAAATGTGTTTATATTTTTGTTTTATTGTTTGCAAAATTTCAGGGTTCTCAAAAAGTTTTAAAGTCAATCTTTCAACATCGTTATAGTCAAAAAGATTTTTTGCTGATTTTATTTTTTCATATTCTTTTAAAAATCTTTCGTAAATGTCAAAGAAAATTAAAGTTGTTTTTTTGCAAACATAAATTGATTTTTTATATTCTTCAGCACTTTGAAATTCTTTTATAGAGTTTACCACATTATCAAATCTTTCTTTTTGAGATTTGATTTTTACAAGCAAATATTCATCTCTTTTATCTTTTTGTGGACTTCTGTCAATTTTAATTAAATTTGCATTATCAATCATTTCTGCCAAATTTTTAGAATTGTTTATCAAATCCATTCCTGCAAGAATAGAGTTAATATAAATACAATACTTTTCAAATTCTAAACTTTTTGACAAGTTGAACAAATCTTTTAATTTGTCGGCTTGATTTTTAACTTGTTCTTTTATGCTGTCGAATAAAATTTGACTTGCAAATGGATTATCTTGTGGTTCAAAAAGACTTAAACTTTTTGATTTAAAATCAACATAACTTAATATTGACCTGCAAAAATCATTCATTTTTAAAACAATTTCTTTTATCTTTTTATCTGTTCGGTTTGAGCCATAAAAATCAAAAATTATTGAAAAATCATCAAAATTTGATTTTTTATATGATTTTATTGCATTTTTTATTGCTTTGCTACGAATTAAAGTTTCTTCGCTTCCCTGCAAAATATTAAAAGCAGGGTCTATGTCTAATAAGTAAAAATATTTTTTCACAAGTTTTTGACAAAAACTATCAAATGTTGAAATGTCGCTGTTTACTATATTATCTAACTCTTTTTGAATTTCAACTTCGCCAGACTTTGTTATGGCGTTTATAAGTTTTTGTTTCATCTCACTTGATGCAGAATTGGTGTATGTTAGTACCAAAATATCTTCAATTTTTACATTTTCTTCTGTAATTAGTTTTACAATTTTTCTAATCATAACAGAAGTTTTTCCACTTCCTGCCGATGCAGAAATAGCAATATTTTTGTCGTGAGATTTTAACACAGCATCTTGTTCTTCAATTATTTTAAATTGTTCATTTGCCATTTTTATTCTCCACTTCACCAAATGTATTTTTGTCGACTTTTACACCTTTCCTTTCTCCTGTTGCCAAAACATCAATGCCACAAATTGATTTATATTTGCAATTTTGACATTCATTTTCAAAAGGCGAAACAAATATATTCCCACTGACTATTTCTTTTATTCCTTGTTTTACAATGTCTAACGAATATTTTGTAATATTGTCAAGTTCTTCTTTTGTTAAATTTTTGCTATATACAAAATTTTTATTATCCACATCAGATTTTGAAGAATATTTTGCTTGCAAAAATCTACTTGATTTTGTTTCCAAATTAAAAGTTTTATCTGCCTTTTCAACAAGAGCAGCATTATCCAAAAAGTATCCATGAAGTTTATAGTCATCTTCATTTTCTAATTTTGCATCACTGTAACTTTGAACTATTGGCAAGTAAAAAGCACCAAATGGTTTTAGTCCTTTTATTTTTTCAACAGCATAAAGATAAACATAAACTTGAATTTTTGTTCCATAGTAAACATTTTTTAAACTTGAATTTTGCTTACTGTTTGAACCTGTTTTATAGTCAATTATTCTAAAGTAATCATCGCACTTATCAATTCTATCAATAACACCAATAATTTTATATTTTTTGTCCTGATGTAAAACATAAACATTTTCATCATTAAACTTATACTCTGTTTCTATTGGTTTAAAGTCAGAATTTTTTGCTTCATATGTTAAAAACTTTGCAAATCTTATTGTTTCACCCTTTAACATATTAAGTGTAACAATGTTTTCTTCTTCACCAATTTTTTTGTAATCGTTAAGACTTAAAAGTTTGTCAATGATGCAAAGCACTTTATTCTCTATTTCTTCTTGCGACAAATCTTTAAGACAATTTTTATTTTCTCTCACATATATATCTACAAATTTATGTAAAAAGTTTCCAAATTCATATGCTTCAATATTCGCAGTTTTTTGTTCTTGCAATTTTAAACCATACTTTACGAAATGTTCAAAAGGACACCTATAATAACTTTCAATTTGGCTTACTTTTGTTTCATCTGCTTTTAGCATCATTTCACCATTTGAAATGTTTTCTTTATTTTGTTTTTGATATTCCAGTTTTGCTCCAAGTTTTAACAAACTTTTTTTAATTAGTCCACTATCTTGATTCTCACTGTTAAGATTTTTTATTGCTTCAAAAACATTTGGACAAGAAAACATTGTCTTTGTTATTTCATATAAATCAAACTTTTCATAAATATCGTTTTGAGTGATTTTTACGCTATCTCCACAAATTGTAAGAATGTCATTAACAAAAGGACTGCACAAAATCTTTTTCCCATCATCACTTTGCAAATGATAAAAAACATATAGTTTTTCTTCTGCTGATGAAAGCAAGTCAAATAGTTTGAATTTTGTTCTTCTGTTTATCATCTTTGATGTTGGTGAAATTTTTACAACATTATCCAATTCTTCAATTTCATTATCACTAAGCAATGCTAAATCTTTTGTTGGTTTTGGCAAAACATCTTGGTTTGCCCCCAAGATAAAATAATACTTTGTTTTTTCAAAGAAACTTGAACTTGCATCGCCAACAAAAACGCTATCCAAACTTAATGGTACTTGTGATATTTTTATTTCTTTTAATGCACTAATATATAACTCATAAAATTCATTAAACGATAATTCATCTTCAATGCAGTCAATAAGTTCATTATTAAGTTTTTCAATTTTATCAATAACTTGTGAATAAAGTTTTTGGTTAAATAAATCATTATTTTTTGCAAAAATGACGCACAAATTATCAATTTTTGACTTAATTTCATATTTTTTAAAGATATTTTCAACATTTCCTATATAATTTTTAATATTGTCTTTATCTTTAAATTTTTGAGTAGATTTGATTATTTCGCCAAACTCTTGCATATCAAAATTTTCAAAAAGTCTATCAGTCTTTTTATATTCAATCTCATTTGTAATAATATAATTTTGTATATTTTCCTTTAAATTTTTATCAATATTTACGAATGAATTATTGAGCAAATTTAACAAACTTTCTTTGCTTAAATTATCGTTTTTTAAATCCAAAACAAATCTTATGAAATTACAAATTTCGGTACTATAAAATTGTTTTGATATATCAATGTAATATGATATTTGATACTTATCAAAAACATTTTTCAAATCTTCAAAATAATCACTTGTTGTTATTATTGAAATATCACTATATTTGCATTTTTTTAGTTTTGTTAAACTTGCAATTTTGTTAGCACAGATTTTGATTTCATCTTGCTTTGTAGCAAGTTCCAAAACATTAACATACCCAAAATCTTGCATAGGCTTTATACCAAAACCATAAACATTATCAAACAATGCTTTTTGTGGGATACTTAAAACTTGATGACTTTCTTGCACAATATATTCAAGTTTTTCTTCCTTTAAAATATCTGTTATATTGTTAAACATTTCTTTGTCAAATATCATATTGTTTTTATTGTGGTTTGGATAAAAACAACCAACAACAACATTATTTGCTGTTTTAAAAATATTTCTCAAAATTTCGTAACCTTGTTTTGTAAAAGCATCAAAGCCACAAAAATAAAAGTTTGTATTTTTTATACTTTCTGTTTGTTCAATTATTGAAGTAAATAATTTGAGTGTATTAGTTCCATCAAGTCTACCATTTAAAAGTTCGTTATATTCATCATTTATCATTGACAAGTCTTGTAATTTTTTTTGTGTGCTAACACTTGCACTTTCCCCCGCCAATTTTAACATATTTGAGTTTACATCACTTGAACGAATAAGACTTAATATGTTTTGAATTTTTTGGCAAAGACCTTGACTTAAGTTTTTTGAAAAGCAAGAAAAATTTTCTTTACATTTTTGCAATGCTCTAAACAACAAAAATTTACATTCATCATTTGTCAAGTAAACACAATTTAATCCTGCTTTTGAAATAATATCTTTTGCAAGTGATGTTATGCCCATAACTCGAATATTAAAACTACTTTTTATATTCAAAACATCAAATACCATTTTTTCTGCGAGCAAAGAAAATCTATCAGGCACAACAATAATATTTTGGCTTGATAGATTTTCTTTTTTATCATTTATTTCAAAAATAACACTTTTTGAAATATCAATTAATTTTTGACCAGTTACTATTTTTATCATATTTATATGATAGCAAAATTTGATAAAAATGTAAAAGATTTACACACCCAAAAATAAATCATTAGATATTTTCGACTTTATACATCAAATTAAATTTTTCATTTTTTTGTATCAATTCATCAAATGTTCCAGTGTCAATAATCTTACCATTATCCATAAAGAAAATTTTGTCTGCATTTTTAATTGTACTCAATCTATGAGCAACAATAATAATGGTACTTTTACCTTTGATTCTATCAATACTCTCTTTCACTTTATTTTGAGCAAGGTTGTCAAGACTGCTTGTGCTTTCATCTAAAATTATTACTTTTGATTTTTTTAGCAAAGCCCTTGCGATTGCCAATCTTTGTTTTTGCCCACCAGAAAGTTTTATTCCACTTTCACCAACTTTTGTGTTTATTCCTTGTGGTAAAGTTGCAATAAATTCATCGAGCGCAGAATTTGTTAATGCCTGATTTATTTCTTCATCACTAGCTTCAGGCTTTGCAAGAAGCAAGTTCTCTTTTATCGTCATATCAAATATGTAAGGGAATTGGTTTACAAGTGAAACTGATGACCTTAATGTTTCTTTGTCCATAGCACTTATATCAACTCCACCTATACACACAGTCCCGCTATCTGGAACATATAATTTAGAAATCAAGTTTAAGGCAGTTGTTTTTCCGCAACCAGATTTTCCAACAAATGCAACTGTTGAGTTTGGTTCAATTTTAAACGATAAATTTTCAAATATTTGTTTTCTACTAACTTCTATTTTTTCACAAACATTATCGTTTGTTTTATCTTTTTTATTATGTTTACGCTTATTCTTTTGTTCTTCTTTTGAATTATATTTATATTCCTTATATGAAAAACAAACATCTTTAAACTCAATATCACTACCCAAATCTTCTATATGCAGTGTTCCAAATTTTTCAAGTTCATACTCTTTGTCTTGATATAGTTCAACTATTCTTTCATAAGAAAGTTTCATATCCGCATAATTAATAACAACATTTGAAACTAAATTTGATAACCTTTCTATAATCGACCTATTGTTATACAATATTAAAAAGTTTGCAAGAATTAAAAACCCTTTATCAAGAAGAACTATTCCAATAACCAAAAATAATGTAATAAAAGTTGAAAAAACAAATTTATCAAGTGAAGAAAACAATGCTCCACTTTTATTTAATTGCATTATTGATTTCCCATAATTATCTAAACTTTCATTTGTTACTTCTTTTAATCTTTTCTCCAAGTTTAAGGATTTTATATCTCTTTCACTTCTAATGATTTCATTCATTAAACTTGATACTTTTTCATTTTCTCTGTTTACTTTCCTTTGATTTTTTATCCTATTGTTTTTTCTGTAAAATGAAACAACTTGCAAAACAACTAAATATACAATCAAAATTAATGAAGTAAAAATGTTAAATGTAAGCATATAAATAAAAACAATAATAATATTTACAAAAATGCTAATGCAATTAATAAATCCTATCAAGTTATTCAAAATAGTTTGTGGGTCAGAGTTTATTCTTTGCAAAAAATTGCTTGTTTGATGATTTGAATATGAACTTGATGAAATTTTAAATGCTTGTTGTGCAATATCAACTCTCATTTCATTTACAACATTTGTCGATATTCTTGCATGTATTTGTGGCAAAAATAAATTTATTATTGCCCCCACCAAAAATACTCCACCCAAAATTAAAGTATAGTTAATTGCAAGGTTATAATTTGATTTAGTTATTGCCACTAATAAATGCGCAGGAATAATTGCCAATACAACATTTATCAAAGAGCTTAATAATAACAAGAATGAATATGCAAAAATACTAAATTTATGTCTTTTTAGATATGGTTTTATACTAAAAGTTTTTTCTTTGTCTTTCATCTTAATTCTCCCACAAAAGAATATTGTAAATTTTAGTCTACATTTTATTATTATCTATGTTATTTCTTTTTTTTAGAGTATCACACATTGAAAGAATTGTAAATATTAATTTTAAAACAGCAATAAAATTAATAATAATTAATTTATTTTTGTTATTTCTTTATTTTCAAATTTTTGAGTAAATTCTTTTAATTTTTTATTTTTATTACATTTTTCTGCATTTTTTATGCGTAAATCTTGAATTTCTGTATTTAATTTTTGATTTTTTAAACTTTCTAATCTAAATAATTTTTGCAAATTTTTAATCTCTTTTTCCTTTTCATTTATTTTGATTATCATTCGTTTTAATGCTTCGTTTGCTTTTACGCCAATTCCACCATTTTCTCTTATCACTCTTTCTTCCGTTTGTTTTTGAACCAATCTCACGAGCCCCATAAACAAACTGTTTATATCACTATCACTTAATAAGTTTTTTGGATTTGCAAAACTTATAACATTGTTTGGTTTTTGTAGTTTTGCTTTTGGTTTATCTAATTTTAATATGTTTAAACATTTGTCATAAAGTGGTTTATTTTTTACAACAACTGCCCTAAACTTATTTTGTAATCTTACCATTTTGTTAATATCTCCATCAGCGAGTTGCATACAAGCTTTTCTCACAGAAATACCTTTGCTCGTTAATCTCAAAATTTCAAGCACTAAATTTTCGGTTTCATCTTCCGTAAATTCTTTTTGTTCCACTTTTTGATGAAGTGAAATATCTATACCCAAATTTTTTCTTCTTTCCTTATTATTTTCTAACTCATTTAATTCAGCATAATAATAATTTCTAACACTGTTTGGTTTTCTGTTTGTTATTTTTGCATACAAACTAAACATTCCTGACAAATTATGATTTTGTTTTTTGCCGTCTTCTATAAATCTAAACAATTTGATAACTTCTTCATCTGTCCATTGTGAATAACTTTTCATTTTGCCCTACCTTTTTTAAAATTATTGACAAAATAAAAAAAGTTAAACTATGCATAAATAAATAGTAAATAAAAAAACTTGCAACCTTTTTGCAAGTTTTTATTTTTATTTATTAAACTCTTCTGTTTTTTCTTTATGTTTTTGTACATATTGCTTTGAATAAATATTTTTGTGTTCTTTTGTTTGTTGACTAAATTTTTCGGTTGTGAATACTGGTAATTTTTCACAAAGTTTTTTCTCACTCAAATTTGCTAAATCAATATTTTGATATTTTATTTCATCCTTTTGACACTCATGAGTTGCAGTCATAATATTATTCATTTGTGAGCAAACAATATCTTTAACTTCTACCCACATATTTTGTCCATCACTGTTTTTATTACCATCAACTTGTTGAATAGATTTTGTCAATTCCTTCAATTTGTCGCCACAAAAATATTTTATATCTTCAATACATTTTCTATATTCTTTCAAGTCTTTGTAAGTAAAACCATCTTTAACATTAAGCAAATCTTTGTATTTGTGTTCAAGAAGCATTGATGCAGTTTCCATTTCATTACCAATATCCAAAAGTTTTTGAACACAACTTTCTTCTTTTTGACCATCTTCAAATTTGTTCTGCATCATTATTCTTATTGCTTTTGATATCATTAATGACATAGCACCAACAACTGGAACAATAACAAAAGACAATGCAATCATACTTGAAGGTATCAATGGCGAAACAAAAAACCCAATTGATGCACCAACAAATACCAAAAACATTAATGAGTCAATTATCCAACCCCTGTGGAAGAATGAACCCCAACTAACTTTTTTGTATGATTTTTTTGTTTTTGCATAATCATTTACTTTTATATGTGATTCATCAAGCACTTTAATTAAATTTTTAATATTATCAATTTCTTTCATAACAGCCAACTTTCTTTTATAGTTTAATCTTACATAAAAATTTTGTCAATATGCAATACAAAAAAACTTGCCAATATTTGCAAGTCTTTTTTTTTATTACTTTGTATATTCATCATCTTTTTCGTAAGTTTTATCAGTTGTATATACTTTTGATGTTTGAGTATTTGCTTTTTTGTTGTTATTTACTTTAAAATCTTCAACTTCATAATTTTTTATGATTATTGGTTTGTTAAGTTCTTCTTTTGTCATTAAACTTGTATCAATATCTTTAAGTTGTTCCAAATCTATGAGTAATTTTCTTGTTGCTTCCCCAACCCTATGAAATCCTTCACATTGCAATTCATTAGCAAATTTTGACCATGCAGATTTACTATCCACACTGTTTGAACATGCATTTTCATTGCATTTTTTCAAAATTTCGTTTGAAAAGTTTACAAAACGGTTCTTGTTTTTTTCATTTTCTTTTCTTAATTTATCAATGTCTTTGTATGTAACATATCCTTTTCTTAAAATCTTTTTGTATGTTTTTGGACACCAAACGTATTCAATTGCTTCACAAGCTAAAGCATATCTCCCAACTTTATCTTTGCTTTTTAATGCAATTTTTTGAGAAATAAGTCCAGCAAAAGTTGAAATAAGACCAATGCCGACACCTCCCAAAATCCATAATAAACTTGGTGTAAGCACAGCAAGTGGCGAAACAATTAAACATAAAATTAATGCATACATTGCTATTGTCTTGTTTCTATTTCCCAAAATCCATGTTGCAGGTGATGAATGTCTTTTTTGAATTTCCTTTAATTCTTCTTTATAAGCATTCATACTATCGCAATAATTTTGAATATCTTTTACCAATTTTTGACTATTCATAATAAAATACTTTCTCCTTTTACCCTACTTTAAGTTTATATCTTTATAGAAATATTGTCAATACCCAAAATTTTTATGAGTACCTTCATACACAAAAAATATTGGCATATAATAAAGTATGAAAAAAATATTAATAACATCACAATATGATTTTTTGCTACAAATTGACAACAAAACTTATGAACTAGATAATAAACATTTTGTGGAAATTGAAAATATGGCAAACAACTTAACTTTTCTTGCATATCCAATAGCAAATACAATGTCGCTTCCTTATGCAGTTAAATTTGAAGTAGCAAATCTTAAAAATACAAACTATTATGAAATTTATTCTTTTAATGATAGATATGAAATAAAACTAAACTTATTTACACTATATTCAACCACTCCAATAGCAAATTATTCTTGCCAAATAAAAAATGTAAAATATCTTGTCAAATGCTACACCGATAGAATTTGTGTTTCATCTCAAAATGGTGAATATGTTTACGAAACAAATATGGCAAATTACACATTTTGGACAAGCAATAACTATATATACATTTTTGGCGAAAATGAAAATAACAAAATGCTTACAATATTTGATACATCAAATTTTGTTTTTTATAGTCAAAGTGGCGAAGAAATTGAAATTGATGATACGAAAATCAAATGTTTGTCAAATTCAAACAATTCTCTTAAATGCAAAATTTTGTCTACTTTTAATATAAATGGCTTGGAAAAGATAAATGATGAGTTCTATAAAAAAGAAAGCGAAACTGAGACAAAATATATCGACTGTTTAATCCCTTACAAATTTTTTGATGCAATAATTATCAAAGACTATAAAACAGCACTAAAATACACAACGCAAAAACTTAAGACTTCTTTAAACGAAAGCTCTCTTGATTCATATTTTAATGGGCTTGAATATGTAAACTTGTATAAAATATCTCCTATCATCTATACTCTTTATTTTAAAGACAAATCAAAAGATTACAAAATTACTCTTGTAAATAGGCTTATAGATGAAATAGAAGATATATAATTCTAAATTTTACTCATTATCTTTAATTAAATATTTTAATATAATAAGTAAATTCAATATAATATTGTTGATTTTTGAATATTTTTAGTGTATTCTTTATGCAAAGGAGTACACTTATGGATAAATTTATTAACAACTTAAAGCATCTTGCAAGAATTTATTCCCAGCACGACATTGCAGAAAAAACTGGGTTTTCAAGTGGCAGTATTGCAAACTATATCAACGGGAAAAGTTTACCTTCTGCACAATTTTTACTTGAATTAAAAAAGGCATACAAAATTGACATCGACCAATTTTTAACAACAAACTTGGAAGAAAACACCTTTAATATTTCAAAAGATGTTTCTTACAAAAAATATTTTGGAACATATATAGTTTATTACTATAATTCAAGTGCGTATAAAGGAAAAGTTGGAAGTTACAACTACGACATCTTAACTTTTGGTATAATTTCAATAGTCGATGATATTGATTTTTCATCTCCAAAAGGAGTAAAAGCATTTGGACTATTTATGGTAGATAGGCAAAAAGCTGAAGAATATTTTCAAACTCTTTCATCGTTTAATGGTGATGTTAAAAAAATTGCAGAATTTTATGCTCAATTTCCAAATTACTATTGGGGAAGTTTGGACCAAAATCCCCAACAAATTTTTGTTTCATTAAAAAACAACAATGACAAATGCATGATAATTTTAAACAATCCCCCAACACAAAGTCATTATATTGGTGGACTTGGAACAGTAAATTCAATTTCAAGAGGCAGAGAGCATATACCATGTGTTCAATACATTTTGTTTTCTAGCAAAATTTTAAAAATTCCAGATGGAGAAATTTATAATCTTCTTGCACTTGGTATAAGTGATGTAAATATCAAAAATGAAGTAAATGAATTAATTATTTTATTCAAAAGATTATATAACGGTCAAAAAGAAAGTGGACTTAGTGAATATCAGCAAAAAAAGATTATTGAAGATAGTGTAAAAAATATCATTTCAAATTGCATTGAATCAAATATGTTTAGGTTTGCAAAGGTAAGTAATTTTGAAGACGATAACTATTATCGCTTAATAAAGGACGCCGATTATGACTAATTATGAACAAGAATATAACACCATAATTACAAACCTAAAAAACAAAAATAGTGCCGATATTTACAATGTTGTAAAAGCATATAATTTTGCAAAAGAAAAACACAATGGACAATTTAGAAAAGGTGGCGACCCTTATATTATTCACCCAGTTGAAGTTGCCGGCATATTGGAAAAACTTGACTTTAACACAGATGTGATTGCTTCTGCACTTCTCCATGACACAGTTGAAGATTGTGGAGTAACAATAAAAGATATTGAAACAGAATTTAACAAACAAATTGCCGAAATTGTGGACAGTGTTACCGCAATAACAAAAGAAAATTACACACTTGATAGCAATAACCTTTATGCTGAACAAGACTTTTTGAAACTTGCAGTTGATGACAAAACTTATCAAAAATTAATAACTCTTGGCAAGCAAAATAAATTTGGGTTCTATATTAAATTTGCTGATAGAGTAAACAACCTTCAAACTATTTGTTGCTTTGCAAAATATAAAAAAGAAGCAAAAGTTAAAGAGACCGAAAAATGGATAATACCACTTGCAAAACTTCTCAAAACGAAATACTTTTATGACACATTAACAAACTATTGTTTTTTGATTTCAAATGAAGAAAAATCATCAAAATATTTGGCATTTTTAAATAGATTTTATGACAATGCAAAAGTGTACATTTCCCAACTAACAGACTATATTAAGAATGAAATATCAATATATTTACCTTCACTAAAATCTAACCTATCTTTATTTAAAGTGTTAATTGAACCAAAGACAGAAAAAGAAATTTTTGACGAAATATCTGAAAGATTTGAAATTAATAACATCGAGAAAATAAAAGAAAGCAATTTGGTTTTTGTTTCATTATTTAATATTTATATTATATTTAATGAAAATCTTACAAATATTCACAATCTTTCTTTACTATATGAATTATTAAGTGAAACAAACTTAAACACCATTTTTAGTTGTATTGGATACAGTCAAGACGAACTTGGCAACAAATTCCTTAAAGTTCAAGACAAAATAAGAAACTTATATGATATAACCTTACTTTCAAGACATGAATACACAATAATGAAAAACGGAACTATCAAGGGTACAGATATTGATATGCTTGACGAAACAATTGCTGGAAGAATTGAAACAAAATATATTTCAATTATAACACCAAGTAATGATAGAATAAGAATACCAGAAAACAGTACTGTTCTTGACTTTGCATTTAGACTACACAATGATGTTGGGTTCTCCTGCAAGTATGCCTTTATTAACGACTCTCCAAACCGTTCTCCAATATACACAAAACTTAATGATGGCGACAAAGTTGAAATTGTCTGCGAACTAAAAGATGGAATAAATATTAATGTTGCAACTTTAAAGTGGCTCGCTTATTGCGAAAATGAATACACCAAAAGAGCACTTATAAAATATTTTGAAAAGAAATTTAATCATCAATAAGACATAAAAAAATATCTACCAATTTTGGTAGATATTTTTTTTTCTTATTAGTTGAATAAGTCTTTATAAGCCTTTCCAAACTTTAATGCAGGTGCCTTTGAAGCAGGTATACTAACTTTTTCTTTTGTTTGTGGGTTAATACCTTCTCTTGCTGCTTTTTCACGAACTTCAAATGTTCCAAAACCAACAAGTTGAACTTTTTCACCTTTCTTCATAGCGTCAGTTACAACTTCAACAAAAGCGTCATATGCAACTCCAGCTTCTTTAATTGTTAAGCCAGCCTTGTCAGCCATTGCCTTAACTAATTCTCCTTTGTTCATACCTTTCCCCTTTTTTTGGATTCTTAAAGATTTCTTTAAGTGATTATATTATACCCCATTTTATATAATTTTCAAACTAATTTACAAAAAAAATTTGCCGAATCCCTTTATTTTAAAGGGATACAGCCCATTTTTGATATAAAAAAAGAACCATTATATAAATAATGGTTCAAAATTCTTATTTTCCAATATATAATACACCAAGAGTTTTTGGTCCACAGTGAGTGCAAATTGTTGAGCAAGCACTACATTCAATAACTTCTTTAAAGCCATATTCTTTAAGCATATTTATGATAATTGTTCTTGCAGGTTCAACTGGAGATGAATATGTTACAAAAGCTCTATCTTTGTTTGGTTCAACTTCTTTTAACATATCTTTACAGTATTTTACCAAACAGGAACTTATGCTTCCCATATACCTTCTTGTAACTTCCATCTTTCCGTCAACCAAACTTATTCTTGGTTTTATGTTTAATAATGCTGCACCAAGTTTTGCAACGCCACTACATCTTCCACCTTTGTGAAGATACTTTAATGTGTCAATCAAAAATGATGCTTGAACTTTTGGAACTTCTTCATTAATTTCTTTTAATATTGTTTCAATATCTTTACCTTCTTTTATTTTGTCAGCACAAGATAAAACCAAAAGTCCAGAACCACTTGACAAACTTTTTGTATCTATAACATAAACATTTTCAAATTTTTCTGCTGCTCTTTTCGCATTACTACACGCACTTGAAATTTCTGATGACAAACAAAAATGTATTAAAGTATCATATTCTTTTAATTTGCGTGAAAATAATTCTTCATATTCAACTTCGTTTATTGCGGATGTTTTTGGCAATTCTTTTGTTTTGTCAACATAATCATACAAATCTTGTGGTGTAACATTTATACCATCATGTCTTATTTCATCACCGAGCATAACACCAAAAGGTATTATATCTATATTATTTTTTTCTCTTAATTCTTTTGGGATATCACAAGTACTATCTGCTGTAATTCCTATCTTCATATTTTACTACTCCTTTATGTACATTATACCCAATGTCTTTTTTCCACAATGGATACTTATTGATGGACCTGCTTGTCCAACCAAAATTTCCTTAAAGCCATAATCTTTAAGTTTTTGTATTATTTTTTCTTCTGCTTCAACTGGTGAAGATGATATAACAAACACTCTATCCAATTTTGGTTTTGCTTCTCTCAATATATCATCACAATACTTAATTAAGCAATTATTAATATTGCCAACATATTTTTTTGTTACTTCCATTTTGCCGTCAACAATACTTATTCTTGGTTTTATTTGTAAAAATTTTGAAAATGCTTTGGCAACGCCACTACATCTCCCCCCTTTATGCAAGTATTCCAAAGTATCAATCAAAAATGATGTTTGAATTTTATCTCTAATTTCTTCTGCGTGTTTTATAATTTCTTCAACACTCTTTCCCATTTTTGCCCAAATTGCACATTCCAAAACAACAAGGCCAAATCCACAAGAAAGATTACGACTGTCTATTGTGTAAACATTTTGCATATTTTCACTTGCTCGTCTTGCATTTGAACCTGTGGAAGAAATTTCCCACGAGAAAGAAACATGAATTACTGCATCATAATCTTTTAATAATTTATTAAAATGTTCAGTATATTCATATTCATTATATGCTGATGTTGTTGGCAACTTACCGGTTTTTTCAACATATTCAAAAACATCTTTTGTAGTACCTGTAACACCATCATGCCTTAAATCATCTTCACCAAGTGAAAATGGCATTGCATTAAGGTGAATATCATATTTTTCACAAATTTCATTAGATAAATCGCATGTACTATCTGCACTAATCGCTATTTTCATTTTACTCCCCTATAACAAGACAAGTTTACATAATCTAGCGTATTTTGTCAAATATATACTCTTTTTTTCTAATTTATCATATTTAAAAATTTTATTAAAATATACCAATCACTTGATTGCGAATATTTTGTTGTGATATACTTTTGCTATGGAAACGGATACATCAAATTGTCATAAAGGTCATAGAAAAAGATTAAGACAATTAATTGACAGAGTTGGACTAAAAAACCTAACCGATGTTCAAATTGTTGAACAACTTTTAACAGTTACAAATGCCAGAAAAGATACAAATGAAATTGCTCACAGACTTTTAAACAAGTTCGGTTCTATTTCACGCATATTAAATGCAAATTATGAAGAACTTATTGAAGTTGACGGAGTTGGAGATATAACAGCAAGACTAATCACCTATATTCCACAACTTTTTGAAATATACACAAATGAAATAAACTCCAACAAAAATTATATAAATAATTATAGTGATTTACATAAACTTATATACCCGTATTTTAAAGATGAGAAAAATGAATGTGTTTATGTTGCATATATGGATAAAAATGACAAATTTTCATTTTGTGAAAAAATTGCAGAAGGCGATTTTAAAGAAGTCCAAATTGACATTCCAAAACTATTATGCAAGTTAATAAAAAGGTCAGAGAAAAAATTGGTGTTTACTCACAATCACCCATATGGTTCTGTTGAACCTTCAAAATCTGATTATGACACTCACTATCTTCTTATATCAACACTTGCTCCACTTGGCTTTGAAGTATATGATAGTATAATAATTGACAAAGATAGTTTATACTCAATGAAAAGCGTTATGAAAATTTATTTAAAAGATTTTAAAAAAAGTGAATAACTCGTAAAAATTATTCACTTTTTTATTTAATTTTTTAATAAATCAAGAATTTTATGTTTTTCTATATATTTTGATATTTCAACAAACATATCCTTATCTTCATCTTTAACATCTTTTGTAAATATTGGTCTGTCATTATATATAAAGAATGTTGATGCTTTCTTTGCACCTCTTGCTTGCAATTTTGTTATTTTATCACTTTCTTTAACACATTTTTGGGCATTTTCAAGACTCATAAAACCTTGTTCATCGTAGATTTTTGCTTGCAAATCACATTCAAGTTTATCGCATTTTTTTGCAAAAATACCTTCAGGTGATGTACCATTGTTAAAATTATCTAACAAGTTTTCAAAGACTTCTTTTGCAACCATATTAGAAAATATTTTTTCAACAGCTTCTCTGCCTTGTTTTTCTTTTTCACTATACCCTTTATCAAATGGAGTTAAATCTCCAATTATTATTTCTTCAGTTTCGTGAATTGCAAGTGTAAGCAAAACTTCTGACAAATTTACTGGTGGTAATGTTTGCGACCAAATTCCAATGGCAAGCATACATGTTCCATAAATATGCTCTGCAACACTTTCTAATCTTTCCTTTTTTACATTCCAATATTTCCAACCAGTTCTAACAACATCTTTGAGTTTTGCTGTTTGTAAATAGTATTTTAAAATGCTTTCAACTTTTTCCATAAATTATCCTTTTAATATTAAAGAATTGGACCTTCATCATCATCTATATCTCTTGCAGATGCACTTTCTTCCAAACTTACTTCCACCTTTGTGTCGCCATCTTGACTCATATGCACACTATGTACAATAGGTTTCCATTCTACTTCTTTTTTGAATAATGCTGTAATATATAATGGAATATACATTGCCCAGTAAAATACACTCATAAGACAGCATACAAGAGCATTTTTGAATGTTATGTTTATATGTTTTCTTTCAACAAGAAGCATTACCATTGCATAGAAGAAATAAAATAAATAAATAACTCCTATAACAATACCAAACGCTCTCCAAACTTGCCATGCAATCGCTTCGTGCAAACACGAGCCAACAATTCCCAAAACAAGTGTGAAAACTGCATACACAATTGTTGAGGCAAGAAGTATCATAACAGGTAACACACTCATTGCATACTCAACTTTGCTCCAACGATTTTTTTTGTCAAAAACTGCACTTTTGAGCAGTTTCTTTTGATATTGTTTATTAACTTGACCATAACCTTTAACCCAGCGAAGTCTTTGATTCCAACTTGCTTTTAACGATGTTGGTTGTTCATCATAGAACTCTGCATACTCGTTATATGTTGACTTTACATTGTTAAGTGTTGAGAAAAGAGATATTTCATAATCTTCGGTTAATGTGTAAAAATTCCAACCACCCATTTGTTTTAATATATCATAGGCGATATAAAAACCAGTTCCACTCACCATTACATTACGATTAAATCTTGCTCTACTTTTGTTATGAAAAGTGTTAATCATAGAAAATGTTAAAGCACTGCAAGATGCAACCCAGCCACCATTCCAGTTTTTGCTATTTCTGTAACCAAGACAAAGTTTGTAGCCAGCATCATATGTTTTGTTCATTTCATAAACGAAATTTTTGTCCAAAACATTGTCTGCATCACAAATTATAAAGGCATCATATTCTTTGCCCTTTTCAAATATATCTTTTATTACTTCGTCAAGTGCATAACCTTTTCCCTTATTTTCTAGGTGCTTACGAATAAAAATATTTGTGTTTTTATATCTTTTTGCTATTTCGCAAGTAGGGTCATCTTCTTTTTCAACAATAACATATGTTTCAATTAAATCGTGATTATAATTTTGTTCGCTAATTGACAACAATAATTGCTCAATAACTGCACTTTCATTTCTTGCAGGAATTAATATTGCAAACTTGTGGTCAGATTTTGCATCTGGAAATTTTTTTGCAGGAAATAATCCAAAAATATGATGAATTATCTTTTGCAACAATAGTATAAAACTTATTGCTAATAATATATAAAATATGATGTTACCTATATGAAAAATTGTGTGATACATTTTCTTTTATCCTTTTAGTATGGTTCAAATTCAATAATTTCTATTTTGGCAGTTGCCAGTCTGTACGCTCGAACTAAATTTAACTGCATAACTCGTCTATCCAAGAAGAAAGCATCAGTTCCTTCCCACAAAAACAACCATGCAAAAAGGTCAAGTAAATATGTAACTTCCACAGATGTGAAATGTGTTAAAATTAAATACAATGCCGAGAATAAAACACCAAGTGCAACAAACCACATAGAGAAAATTGTTGTTCTGTGCATTTTTTCTTCTATGCCACGAACTTCATTTACATAATTTTCTTTTATAGCGTTTTCAATTTCAACTCGCTTTTCTTCTGTTGCATTTTTAACATGAAAACGAATTGTTAAATCATAGTCATAATGCACTGCATTGCTTTTTTGCCCAAGATATTCAACCAAACTTGGTGAAAGTGTGTCGCCACCCTTATAACAATATGGTGAAAAAATATCGTCATAATTTTCAGCACCGACATTTATAATTGCTCTTTCATCATCAATAATAACAAAATCATTATTGTGTCTTTTATATTTTAGTTCAGATTTAAGTTCTTTAATCCGTTTTCCTATTATCATATATATATGTTTTTTCCCTTTGGTTTTTATATGTTACCATATAAAAGAAATTTTTTCAACTCATAAAAATGTTTTGTTTTTATTTATAAGTTTATTCTGTTACCCCACCAACATATGTTGTATTTATTATTGGTGAAACCACAACAAAATTACCATTGCTTTCAGTTGTTGAAATTCTTAATGTTATAATTTCGCCACCTTTAAATTCTAATTTTGCACCATAACCATTTCCATATTCAACATATGCATTGTAAATTTTTCCACCATTTACTGTTACTTTTCCAGGATTTGTTTGTGAATAACTGTTGGCATTGATAAACATATTTTCAATTTCACCACCATTTATTACACCATTTGCATTTGCACCAATCCACAGGTCAGCACAATATTTTTTTGTATATTCTGTGTCTGCTGCTTTTTGATGCCCTTTAATTGACCCACTTATCATTTCAAAAGATGCACTTTTTGTTATATAAACACCATATGCGTAAGTATCTGCTCTATATCCATTTTCAAGAACTGCACCATCAACAACAAGTTTTCCAGCTTCAACATATGCAATTCTTGCTTTTTGATTTGCATTAATATTAACATCTTTAAGTGTTACTGTAATATCTGCCGTTTCAATTTCTAATATATTTCCACCAGCAAAAGAATCACTTGCTTTGATATTATATTTTCCTTGGCCATTAAGAGTAATTGATTTTGAAATTGCTAATGGTTGTGTTAGTTCAACATTATCAAACATTTTTATTGTACCGTTGTTTTGAACATTTGCCATTGCATCGGCAAAATTTGCAAAACTAGAAACAGTACTTTGAGTTATTGCTTCAAAACCTTTTATTTCAACTTTTTCATTACCTGTATAATCATTATATCCTTCCAAAGACAATTTGAAATAAAGTGTGTATATTCCAACATCCTTTAAATTTATATTTTCTTTGTCAACAAAGTTTTCACCATCAAGTGAATACTTTACTATAACATCTTTTTCATCTTCATATGTTACTTCATAAATATGAGAATTGCCATCATATGTAAAAGATGTTTGCCCAATGCTTATTTTTGATTTATCAAAGTCCTTTTCTCCACACCCAACAAGCATTGCACCAGATATTACTATCACAGCAAGCATAAACATAGTTGTAATAATTTTTGAAAATTTTTTCATTTCTTCCCCCTTTTTTTTCAAAAACAATATAACATACATTTTGATTTTCGCAAAAAGAATTTTATGTCTTTTTACATTATGTTTTTCAATTTTTTTGACATAACTTTGCAAGTGTAATTATATTATTATTTTTTTTAAAAGTTTTATACTTAATATTTTCTTTTGTATTTAATATATTTTTTGTATCATAAAAGATAGATTTATCTAATAATTTTACAGTGCTTTCTTTTTTTGTCCAAATTTCCAAAAATTTTTCTATTTTATTTTTGCTTTTTTCAATTTCTGCAATCTCTATTTCATTGCAAACTTTTTTTATCAGATTTATTTTATGCTCTTTAATTTCTTCCATATCTATTCCAATATTATTGTTTGATATAGCAAGAACCAAGGCATTTTTTGTGTGAGAAATTGAAAAGTGTTTTTCATTTATAATAAACGGCTTCCCATTTTTTGAATAATTAAAATCTTTATTTAATTTTAACTTTAAATATTTTTTTATTAAATAATATTCAATTATTTTTATTTTTTTTGTATTTATATCATTTATTTTGTCAATTTGTTCTTTTCTTGATTTTGGTAAAAAAGAATATAATGTTTTATATTCTTCTGCTTTTATTTTGTTAAATTTGTCAAAATAAATTATTTTATCCATTTTTTATTTCTTTAAAAAAGACAATTTACTCCTTATTCTTGACAACGCATTGTCAACGCTTTTGTATGATATGTTAAGGGTTTTTGCAATCCGTTCATAACTTTCCCCTTGCAAAAAGTATTTTAAAACTTCCTGCTCAAATTTTGAAAGTGTTGTTATGATAAGTTTTTTTATTTCTTCATAATTTTCATTTTCAATCAATTCTTTTTCTGGTGATAGCACTGTTGATGGAATAATTAAATCTATTTCATCGTTATCATCATTTTTGGAAACACTGGAAAGAGAAATTGCATCAGTGAGTATTGCATTTTTTTTGCTATGCGCACTCTTTACTGCCGACTGCACATTTCTTGTTATACACAAATATGCAAATGTTTTGAAACTTGCTTTTTCCGTTTCTTTATAACCTTTGATTGCTTTGTATAAACCAATCATTGCTTCTTGCAACAAATCATCATAATCAGAACCAATTAAGAAATAACTTCTTGCAATTTTATTTGCCATTCTTTTGTATTTTTTCAATAAAAAATCGAGTGATGAATCATCACCACTATTTGCTAGTTTTACTAATTGTTCATCACTCAATTTTCCCATTATCTTTGTTCCAAAATTTTATATACAGCAATTCCGCAAGCAACACTTGCATTCAAACTGTTAATTTGTCCTTTTTGTGCAAGTGATACCACTTCATCACAATTTTCTTTTACCAAGTGGCTTATTCCAAAACCTTCACTCCCAACAACCAAAGCAATCGCTCCAGACAAATTAGTTTTGTTTATATCTTTTCCACCAAGTTCAAGTCCATAAACCCAAACACCTTTTTCCTTTAAATCTGCAATAGTATTGTTAAGGTTTATAACACTTGCAATTTTCATATTTGCTGTTGCACCAGCACTTGTTTTTATAACTGTTTCATTTACAGGACAAGCTCTTCTTTTTGGAATAATAATTCCATGAACTCCTGCACATTCACAAGTACGAATAATTGCACCAAAATTGTGTGGGTCTTCTATACCGTCCAAAATAACAATAAAAGGTGCTTCATTTTTTTCTTCTGCAAGTTTTAATATATCATCAACATCGCAGTATGCAAAATCAACAGTATCACAAATAAAACCTTGATGATGTTTTGTTGTACTTTTTTTATCCAAAAAGTCTTTTGAAACAAAATCAATTCTAACTTTATTTTGTTTTGCCATACTTATTATTTGATTTGATACTTTGTCATAAAGTTTTGCATTTTGAACAAACAATCTGTTTATTGTTGCTCCACTTTCCAATAATTCTTTTACTGGATTTTTACCTTCTACTATCATTTTCTTTTCCTTTTTATTTTGTTTTGTCATTTCAAAAATATATTTTGAAACTACTTTTATTTCATGTGAGTTGTCAAATCCTGCTCACAAGATTATTGAACAGAAATATCTAATATCTCGTTCATTCTTTCTGTTTGTCCACTTAAATATAAGTATCCAACAAGTGCTTCAAAACAAGTTGCTTTTTTATATTCAGTCAAATTACTGTTTTTTGCAATATTGTTTGTTTTTGCATTTCTTGTTCGCCTTACAATATCTTTTTCTTCTTCACTTAAACTGCTTTCAATTTTGTCAAGCACCAAACTTTGTGTTTTTGCTTTACAAAAATGTGAACAATCTTTGTTATAGTCATTCAATTTTTCCAATTTGCTTTTAACAATAAAATCTCTAACAAAAATGGTGTGAACTCCATCTCCAACAAATGCAAGCACAAGTGGAGATAAGTTTTTTATTTGATTTTGTGTTAATTTTTCTGTTTCTATTTTCATATTTTTACCAATTTTTAAGTTCACTCATATCAAATGGTTTTGAAAAATGTTCTTTATATTCATTTAACTTATAATCATCAATTCTTGCATAAAGTGGTTTTGGTGCATTTGTCTTATGGTCTTTTTTAATGTCAATAAGTTTTGCATTATCCCAGTATCCATCTTCACTTGGGCTACCAGCAAAGTTAAGTTGTTCTGTCCAAATTTCTTGTGTACGATTACACATAATTGGTCTTGCAACAATACATAAAGATTTTGCCATATTTAAACATAAATACAAAACTTTTTTTGCTTTATCTATTTCACCATTTTTAATTAAAGTCCAAGGTGCTGATTTTTCAAGATATGTGTTTCCAACACCTGCAAAATTCATTATTTGTCTAAATGCTTCTCTAAATTCTGTGTGAGCAAATAAATCTTTTATTTTGTCAGGATAAGTTTTTATTGCATCAATCATTTCGTTATCAAATTCATTAAGTTCAACTGTGTCATTTAATTCAAAATCAAGTTTACCTTCAAAATTCTTCCAAATCATATTAAGTGTTCTGTTAAAGAAATTACCAAATTTTCCAACAAGTTCACTGTTTGTTGTAAGTTTGTAATCTTCCCACTTAAAGTCGCTATCTTTATTTTCTGGGAACACTGTTACAAGATATGCTCTCAATGTGTCAATATCTATATCACTTGTAAGTAATCCATCACAGAATACTCCAATATTTTTGCTCTTTGAGAATTTTTGACCTTCATAATTCATAAAGCAAAAGCCAACAACATTATGTGCCAAATTATATTCACCTTCACCAATCAACATTGCTGGGAAGAATACAGAGTGGAATGGAATATTATCTTTTCCAATAAAGTTATAAATTTCAGCATCATCACTTTGCCAATATTTTTTAACAAGTTCATCTCCACCAAGTTCTTTGGTAATTGAAATGTAACCTATTGGTGCATCAAACCAAACATAGAATACTTTGTCTTCAAACCCTTCTTTTGGAACTTTTATTCCCCAAGGTATATCTCTTGTTATTGCTCTTGGTTCAAGTCCTGCGTTTATCCATCTTTTTGCTTCTTTGTAAACTGTTGGACGCCAAGTGTCTTTTTTGCTTTCTATCCACTCATTAAGTTTTGGTTCAAGTTTGTCTAATCTCAAATACAAGTGCTTTGTTGACTTTCTTACTGCACTGTTTCCACAGAACTTACATTTTGGGTCAATAAGTTCACTTGTTTCATATGTTTCACCACATTTATCACATTGGTCGCCATATGCACCTTCATAACCACATTTTGGACACTTGCCAATAACAAATCTATCTGCAAGGGCAATATGGTCATGCTCGCAATATAGCATCTCATCTTCTTTTTCACTAATGTATCCGTTTTCATCTAACTTTTTGAAAAATGCTTGTGTTACTTCATTATGAACTTTTGTGTTTGTTCCACTGTTTAATGAATAGTCAATGTTAAGTTTTTTATAGATTGCCCT
Source organism: uncultured Clostridia bacterium (assembly GCA_945937975.1). Taxonomy (GTDB): domain Bacteria; phylum Bacillota; class Clostridia; order Christensenellales; family UBA1242; genus UBA5893. The sequence goes on along the minus strand of CAMEUD010000003.1, from coordinate 4,253 downwards.
ATGAATATTATCAAACTTTTTAACAAGTTCATCTGGTGTCAAGTTATTTTCTTTTGCACAAATAAGCGTTGCTGTACCGTGGTCATCACTACCACCAACAAAAACAGCATCATTGCCTATGCTCTTATTAAACTTATAAAATATATCGGCTGGCAAATGACAACCAACAATATGCCCAAGGTGTGGCACATTGTTAATATAAGGGAGTGCCGCAGTAATCAAAATTTTCTTTTTCATTTATCCGTCCTTTTATAAAAAGTTATCCACATTTGTACAATATGTATAAATAATCTTTACTTTTGCTCTAATTATATATTTATCCACAGGGTTTTGTCAATTAACTAATGCCCTTTTGTCCACTAAAATATAGAAATGTGGGAAAGTTATCCACATTTCCACATTTTCATATTTATTCATTTTGATAATTATTTATGAATTTTTATAAATTGTATGCAAAATGTGGACAAAAATCTAAAAGTTATCCACATTTCCACATACAGTTATAACAATATAACATTATTTTCTTATTTTTAATATACTGATACTTTACTATATTGTGTATAACTTGTTTATATGCCTGTGTATAAGTGTGGATAATGTCATTTTTATGACTAAAATGCCGAAACAATTTTATATAAATTTGAATATAACATTCAGCACCAAATATACAATATACAAAATATATAACCCCAAAAATACAAATCCTTGCCATCTATAAGTCTTTTTGGTAATAAGTATTGGCAACAATAATAACAAACTAAAAAGCAAGGCAAGTGAGAGTGAAATATATGCCGTTTCTTTTGTTATTACCATTTTTGAATTAAATGCAACAAGTTTTGAAACACCCAAAATTAAAGTTACATTAAGTATACTTGACCCAATAACATTTCCAACTGCCAAATATGGAGAATCTCCCTTTATGGCATTTAAAACAATAACAAGTTCAGGCAAACTTGTTCCCACAGCAACAATAGTTAGACCAACAAATTCTTCACTTATTCCAATTACTTTTGCCAAGTACTCAACTTTGTCAACAAGAAGATACGCTCCACCACCAATTGCACCTGCACCTAGTATAAATAAAATTATTGTAAGCCACAACGGTTTTTGCTTTTTTTCTTGAACATTTTTCTTTGGAGATTTTTTATTTGTTGTCAATGAATCAATATAGTTTACCACAAAATATAAAACTGTTAGTCCAAGCAAGATATATGCCATTACATTTGTTATTTCAAAAAACAAACCAAAGCCAAAAATAACAAAAGCAACTAACAAACTTAAATAATATTTAAGCATACCACCTTTTGACAAATCACAACCTTTGTAAGCAAAACATATTCCAAAAATAAGACCATAGTTACAAAGAAGTGAACCAACAGCGTTACCAACTGCCAAATCTGTTGTTCCATCTAAACTAGAAAAGGTTGCAATCAAAAGTTCTGGCAAAGTTGTTGCAATGCTTGCGATAGTTGCTCCAAAAACCAAACTTGGAATTTTTAATCTCTTCGCAATATCTTTACTGCTATCAACAAAAACATCTCCACCCTTTATTACCAAGAATAAAGCAACAATAAGCAATAAAACTGCCACAAATATTTTCATAATTTTTCCTTTTTGCTATTTTGTGCAAAAGGTTTCTTGTTATACAAAAAAGACAAAATATAAATTTCTTAATTTTGTCTTTTCTTATATATACTATAATTATAAGTACTTATTATTAACTATATATTATCTTTTCCTAAAACTTGAAATCATAAGCAACACAATAACCAAAACAAATACAAAAATTCCAATACCTATAACAAGATATATTGTTATCATTTGTGTTTCGCTTAATTCACCATTTGGTGTTTGTGGATTATTTGGTTCATTATCACTTGGATTTTGTGGGTTGTTTGCATCATCATTTGGATTATCTGGTAATGATGGTGTATTATCATCTGCCGATTTTATTTGATTGTTAAATGCAATTTTTTGAGATGTTATTGTTTGATTATTTCCTTGATTTGTTATAGTTATAAATAAATCTCCTTGCCCATCAAGATTTTTGGCAAGTATTTTAATTGTTCCATTTTCAATGCTTTTTATTTCAACATCATTTTTTTCACCATTAACAATTTTATATGCCTTAACTAAAACATTATCCTTAAATAATTTAAAAGAAATAGAAATTTCCTTTTCTCCATCTTCAATGTTAGAAAAAGAGTCAGTCCAAGAAAACTCTGCATAGTTAAAAACATCTAAAAATACATTTGCAATTTGTTCTTGCCCATCAACTGTTGGGTGTGGGTCGCATGCTGTTGCCATAATGCTTTGGATATTTGCCAAATCTGCAAAAGACGATAAAACAATGTTTGATGCGTCAGCATTTATATATTGTTTATATTCTGCACTTGAAAATGTGTCAAATTTACTTCTTACATCTGCAACAAAAATTTTATCTTGCACTGCACTTTGTCTTATTGTTTGATTTATTTGTTCAAGATACTCCATTGTTATACTTAACATTTGAGTAAAATTAGACTTTGCCATATCAACAAGTGCTGATAAAGAACTATCAACTTGAGCTTCATCTAAATTTAGGTGTAAATATGGATTATAAATTGTCATAACAACAACTTTTGCATTTTCATTTTGCGTGAGTTTTGGCAAAATTGTGTTTTTATAATCGTTCTCAAAATTATCAAGTCCCTGTTTCAAAATTTCTCTAAATTCAGTTTCATTTACTCCGTTTACCATATAATCAGACATTTTATTTAATGCTGGTCCCAAAACATTGTTTGCACCAATACACAAAGTAAATATATCAACTTTTTTTAGTTCTTCGTTATCTTGACCATTTAAAATGCTAACCAAATCACCTGTCTTATCTCCACTGTGAGCATAAGACTTAACTTCTCCCCCAAATTTTGCAATAAGTTCCTTTGCAAAGACATCAGAAAAGCAATCTTCACAAATTTTATGTGTACCATTTGTATAATTTTCATTATCTGGCAAAGTATCTCCTGCTGAAATTGAATCTCCGTATGCCCTTATAATTAGTGAACTATCTTCACTTGCATAACAAAAACTATTTGGTAAAATTTTTGTTATACCAAAAGAAAATAGAGTAATAAAACCAAATAACAAAGCAATAAATTTTTTCATTTTTCACCCCTTTTAGAATTTTTGTAAATAACTATATATGCTTATGGCAAGATTTTTGTCTATGCCTTTTACCATATTCAACTCATCAACACTTGCCTTTTTCATTGCTTCAAAAGTTTCAAATTGGTTAAATAATGCTTGTTTTTTTACTTTTCCAAGACCTTTTATATCATCTAACGGACTTTTTATCTCATTTTTGCTTCGTAGTTGTCTATGAAATGTAATTGCAAATCTATGTGCTTCATCACGAATATTTTGAAGTATTCTAAGTTCACTACTCCCACGCTTAAGCATAACAGGTATGTTTGAATATGGCGTGTATACTTCTTCAAACTGCTTTGCAAGTGAAACTATATCACAATTAAGTTTGCTATGCTTTAACACTTCATATGTTGAAGATAATTGACCTTTACCACCATCTATCACAAGTAAATCTGGCTTTTGTGTAAAACTTACATCTTCGCCATCAAGTTCACTTATTCTTCTTTCCAATGTTTGCATCAAACATTCAAAATCGTTTGGACCATTTTGATTACGCATTTTAAATTTTCTGTACATATTTTTTGCTGGTCTACCTGCAATAAACACAACCATACTTGCGACTTGATTTGTTCCACTAATATGCGAAATGTCATAACATTCAATTCTGTTTGGAATTTTTGTTAAATTAAGTTTTTCTTTTAACTTTGACAATGCACCAACAGTTTTATCATATTCAATATTTTCTTTATATTCAATTTTACTTAAATATTCTTTTGCATTTAGATTTGCTGTTTTTATTAGACTATATTTCACACCTTTTTGTGGGCAAGTTATTTTAACTCCAATTTCATCTTCCAAAATATTGTCAACTCTTATGTTTGTTAAAACTTCTTTTGGTTTTTCGTGAACTTTGTAGTATTGCATCAAAAACTCTTGCATTGTATCTTTTTCTTCAATAGATGCATCAATAACACTTTGATTAACAACACCAAGAATTTTGCCATGTCTTATTGTTAAAACACAAATTGAACCAATAACTCCATTATTTTGATAACTTATTGCATCAAGTTTTAAATCATTTGGAAGGTCGGTTACAACTTTTTGCTTTAAGTTCCTAACCATTT
>CAMEUD010000002.1 GCA_945937975.1 uncultured Clostridia bacterium | reverse complement strand
CAAAGTATTAATGAGTGTTGTATATAAAATAGACAAAACAAAGGCAAAAGTTTTAACGAAATGGAATGATGCAAAAATAATAAAATCAAAAGATAATAAGCACTTGATAAATTGTGGAAACTTACATATTGTAATTTTTGTTAGAGATTACAATTTTGATATTGAAAAAACTGGAATAAAACTAAACAATCAAATAAAAAACAAGGCAAACATTGAGTTTGTAAAAGTGTTGGCAAAAGATAAATTGCAAGTAAAAGTTTACGAAAGGGGAAGTGGAATAACAAAAGCATGTGGAAGTGGTGCAGTTGCAAGTGTGGTTGCATATCTTAAAAAGAACACTCAAAATGCAAAAGTAAAGGTTATTCTTGATGGCGGTGAACTTGATATTTACAGATATAACAAAAAAATATTTATGTTTGGAGAAGCACAAATTGTGTATAAGGGGGAAACTGATTTAGATGAGTTTTGTTAATCAAAATTATACAAATAAACTTGATAATGTGTTTTATAAAATTGGGCAAAAAGTAAATTTGTTTTCAAAGAATAATCCAAACACACAAATAATTAGTCTTGGGATTGGTGATGTTACAAGACCTTTTAGTGACAAACTTACAAACATTATGGTTAATGCGTTATTAGAACAACAATTTGCAAGTACATTCAAAGGTTATCCACCAGAGCAAGGTTATTTGTTTTTGCGAGAAAAAATCAAAGAGAGATACAAAACTTTTAATGTAAATTTGAGTGTCGATGAAATCTTTATAGGTAATGGAATAGGTTGTGATATTGCAAATATTTTGGATATGTTTCAAGATTACACACCATTAATAATTGAGCCAACATATCCTGCATATTTTGCGTCAAGTGTGTTGAATGGAAAAACTCCACATGTGCTTAATGCAACAAAAGAAAATGATTTTTGCGTGTTGCCAAATGTTGTTGAACCAAAGCAATATTTAATTTATTTGTGTTCGCCAAATAATCCAACAGGCTATACATACACAAAAAAGCAATTAAAAGAATGGATTGATTTTGCAAATAAAACCAATTCAATAATTTTGCTTGACCTTGCATATGAATTTTTTATTCAAGAAAAATTGCCACATACAACTTATACTATTGCTGGTGCAAAAAAATGTGTTATTGAATTTTGTAGTTTTTCAAAAATGTCTGGTTTTACAAATCTTAGATGTTCATATACAATCATTCCAAAAGCAATCAAGAGAGAAAATGTTAATCTAAATTCAAGTTTTTTAAAACGACAATTAACAAAGTTTAATGGAGTGCCATATTTTGTTCAGGTTGGGGCAGAATATGTTTTGTCAACTCAAGGACAAATTGAACAACAAAAAAATATAGACTATTACAAAAATAATGTAAAAATAATATGCTATTATTTAAGCAAACTTAAATTAGATTTTGTGTCATCAAAGTCTACTCCATATGTTTGGCTAAAATGTCCAAAAGGGAAAAGTAGTTGGCAATTTTTTAATGATTTACTTAATAATTGTGCTGTGATTGTTGTACCAGGGTGTGGATTTGGTAAATGTGGAGAAGGTTATGTAAGACTTTCTGGATTTAACTCAATGGAAAATACAATCAAAGCGTGTGAAGAAATTTATAAATATATGATAAAAGAAAAATGCACCACATAAAGTGATGCATCTTTCATAAGGAGTAAGAAATATCTATATACTAAAAACATTATTGAATTTCAATATGTTTTTTTTCTTCATTTTTGTGTTCTTTTGGAACATTAACAACCAAAGTACCATTTTCAAGTTTTGCTGAAATTTCTTTTTGGTCTATATCTCCAACATAAAAACTTCTTGATGTTTTGCCAACAAATCTTTCTTTTCTAATGTATTTATGTTTTGGGTCGTTTTCATTATTTGTTTCTTTCTTTTCGGCAGTTATTGTAAGATAACCGTTATCGTAGTCAATTACAACATCTTTTTTGTCATATCCTGGCATATCTACTTCAAGTAAGTAATTGTTGTCAAATTCCTTTATATCAGTTTTCATTATACCGTTAAATCTTGTGTCTTTTGCAAAAACAGGTAAGTTAAACAATTCTCCAAGTGGGTCAAACAAATCAAAATCATGTCTGCCTTTTGGTGCCATTTTTTCATTACCTTTACATTCGCAATTCTCATGATTGCAATGATGATTATTATTATTGTTATTATTAAAATTACTCATAAATTTGTACCTCCATTTCTTTTGTACGAGCATATAATATCACAATGTGCTAGCAATGTCAACAAAAGAGTGCTAAATTTTTAAAAATTTTTCAAAATATTTTTTTTGTAAAATTTTGCTATGTATATTATGTCCTTATTTTGCAAAAAATACACTTGGAGGTTATTATGAAACTAATTGAAAGCAAAACTTATAAAAACTTGGCAAAGTCATATGCAGGAGAGTGCCAAGCACATATAAGATACAAATTTATTGAATATGGAGCAAGAAAGCAAGGTTACAAATGTATGGCAGAGATGATTGACACTTTGGTATATAATGAATTTCAACACGCAAGAATGTTTTACACTTATTTACAAAAAGCATCAAATGAAACCATTGCAAACATAGACATTGCATCAGGTTATCCTTTTAAAGAGAAATGGGACTTGGTTGAAAATTTAAGACTTGCAAGTGAAGATGAAGAACTTGAAGAAACTGTTATTTATCCAGAATATGCAAAAGTTGCAAGGGAAGAAGGTTTTGAAGAAATCGCACAACTTTATGAAAATATAATTCAAGTGGAAAGTTGCCATAAAAAACTATTAAAAGACTTATATAATCAAATGAGTACTGAAACATTATATAAGAAAGAAAAAAAGGTAAAATGGAAATGTTCTGAATGTGGCTATGAAGCAGAAGGTCTTGAAGCTTGGGATACTTGTCCACTTTGTAAAGCAAAGCAAGGTTCTGTTATGTTAAAAGTTGGTTCATAACTATAAAGGTTCAAAGTTGTATATAATTTTATTTTAATAAAAATGATTAGGTATTTCTCTAATATTACAAATTAAAACGCTAAAAGTTATAATATTTGTTTTTATTTCATAAATTTTTATGTTATACTTTATACGAGTTTGGAGGGAATTTATGAAAAAAAGTAGACTTATTTTGCCTATCACATTACTTATATTTTATGCAACATATTGCTTGGTGGTATTTTTGGTATCAAAAACATTTCCACAAGGATTTTGGATTTCATTTGGCTTTGTAACACTTGCATACTTATTTATGGATTTTTCACTTATGTATGTAAGCCATGATAATATAAAAAAGCAAGTTGTTGGTCTTCCTGTCGGAACAATGAGTGTAATGTATTTTATTGTTGAAATGATACTTGGAACAGTTTTTATGTTTGTTAATGTTTCATTCTTGGCATATTTTTTGCCACAAATAATTTTATTTGCACTATTCTTGTTATGTTTTATACCAGCAATTCTTTCAGACAAGAATTATAAAGAAGAACAACCAAAAGAAGATAAGGCACAAGAAGAAAACAAGTAATAAAAACAAAAATGCAATATCTTTTGATGTTGCATTTTTTATTGTTATAAGTTGGGTATTGAAAACTAATTAATATTATGCTAAAATGGAGATGAAGATGAAAATAAAATATATTAAAGGAACTTGTCAAAATTGTAAAAAGAATGTAGACATTGCAGTTGATGTTAATGCCGATATTGTTTATACGGAAAACGATTTGGCAAGTTTTAATTTTTATAAGAACATTGGTTTGTCTGTTTGTCCACATTGTGGATTTATTGCACAAGACATAACAAATGACAAACCGCAAAATTTTAATGAAATAGCAAATTCTGACAAATTTAAGTATTTGTATGATTATGGCTACATCAAAAATCTTGACAAGGTTGACACATATGAACTTGAAAGATATGTACCAAGTCTTTATGAAAGTTATTCTTATGTTATGGCAAGTCAAAAAAATTACGAAGAAAGCATAAGGTATTTATATAGAGCAGTTGAATTAAAACTCGCAACAATCAAAGTGATAAATTTAAGTAAATTTGAAGATTACGATGATGATGAAATTGAAGAAAGAAATCAAATTGATTTATTCATTGAAAGTATGCAAAAAAGCATATTAAAAAATCAAAAAGCCATTGTTGAAATGTACAAACCAGCAGATAATGTTTATACAAAGATAATGTATATAATAACATTAAATAATATTGGCGAAAATGAAAAAGCAATTCAAGAGTTTGAACAATTAAAAAAACTTGATATACAATCAAATTTAATTGACTATACAAAATCAAAACTTGAAGAAAAGAAATAAAAGGAAAAACCTATGAGAAATTATTTGTTTATTGACCTTCACATACACAGTGTTTATTCGTTTGAAACGGATTGTGATGCAACGCCAGAAGAAATTTTGGAAAACACACTCGCAACTGTGAAAAAAGTTCAAAATTCAATGATAGAAAGAGTAAACGAATGTGTGGCAGGTGGCAGTGAAGAAGAATTAGACAAACTTATAATTGAGTTATCTCCTTATTTCGCAGACAAAAAAGAAGAGCAAGAACAAATACGAGATTTAATATTAAATTCAGGAAACAAAGTTCAAACATTAAAAGATTATATTATTAATAACACAAAATGTTGCATCTCAATTACTGACCACCAAAATGTACAAGGTTCAAAAGAAGCAATAAAATTGATAAAAAAACACTCACAAAAATATACAGCAATTGATTTTATACCAGGCATAGAAGTCAATGCAGGGCTAAGATGTATGGGTATAAACGAAGAAGGTTTTTCTTCTTTCAAAAAATGCCACACATTAGCATATGGATATGATATTGGACACCCAGATTTAAACGCCTTTTCAAGATTATACAACTTTAAATATGATAGAATTGATGACACAACAACAAGCAGATTTGGTATTGAAATTGGCAAAATGATTTTGTTGGCAAAAAAGAGAGTTGATGATATAACGGGCGAAACAATACCTATTAGAGATTTAGGTTTCATTGTTAATAACACACAATCATGTTTACATGCAAAAAATAAATTTTATAGTTATCTAAAAGAACATTACCCAACAAGAAATTTTAGAAAAATGCCTGAAATAGAAGAATGTTTTGATTTTACTGCAAGGGGTAATGATAATGCGATAAATGGTTCAAAATGGGAACTTGATGAATTTATGCAAGCAACCAGAAATGCAGGTGGATATTTTGCTATTGCACACCCATACAGCATTAAGAAAAAAAGGACAGCCACTGAAGAACTTGCTTGCAATAATGAGTTTGTTGATGCACTTATTTTAACAACAAAAGATAATGCTTTTGAAACTTTTAGGAACTTATCTTATATCGATAAATATGTAATCTTGTCAAAGGTTACTGCAATAAATTCTTCATGTAACAAAAATTATTCAGCAGATGAAATTTATCAAATGTATATTACTTTTACATTTGGAAGAAATATTGAAGACTTTGTTAAAAAAGTTATTCAAATAAGGGGCGATAATAATTTTGGTTTTGAAATCTTTAACAAACTAAATTTAAGTGGTGCAAAAAGTAAAGTCCTTTATGATATAGCAAGAAAATATAATCTATATTTAACAGGTGGAAGCGACCACCATGGACCAAATCTTCACACATCAAATATTATCTCACGCTGTTTTGATAAAAGTTTTATATACAGTCCAAATGGTGATTTGTTTACAATGCCAGAAGATGAACTTCAACAAAGAATCGACAAAGCAAATTCTTATGCTATTGATAACACATTAGTTTATATGCCATTTATTGGGCTGGTTAAAAATAAACATAGGTTCAAAGATAGACAACAAATTGGTTTTTATAACAGACAAAATGGAACTGTTGAATTAGATAATTCATTATTTGATAGACACAAAACATGGATAGTTAAGCGTGGTTGGACTGTTGAAGGGGTAAAGAACTATTTTGACACGACAGGTGTTGATCATATATCAAGAAAAGATTTTATCTTTTTTAAAGAATTATCAAATCTTGCAGATAGTTCAAAAACAGGCAAGGCAAGTAAAGATAAAAAGACTTCAACATATGTCGAATTAATTGAAGAAACTGGTTCAAATAATAGTTGCAAACCAAATACAGAAGAAACAACAGAGTATAAAGAAGAAGATAAAGAACTTTAATAAAAGTTGTTGACAAAAAATATATATAGTGATATAATCACACACGAAAATTAAATAAATCCTTTGTCCATAGACAGCAAGTGATATCATTATCGTAAACATTTATGTGCTTGCCGAGGTAAAGATTTGAATGGCTAAAATATTAACCTTTCTGCTTTTAATCGGCACGAAAGGTTTTTTTAATTTTTAACATACAAATCTATAAAGGAGGCAAAATAATGAGTGCAAATTTAGATGCAAAACAAGCATTAGTCGAAGAAATAAAAGAAAAACTTCAAAAAGCAAAAACAGTTGTTGTTGCTGACTATCGTGGAATTACAGTTGAACAAGACACAAAACTTCGTGCTGAATTCAGAAAAAATAGCGCAGAATACAGAGTTTACAAAAACAGACTTATTCTTCGTGCATTAAATGAACTTGGATTCACAGGTTGTGATAGTTATTTGGAAGGAACAAACGCAATCGCTTTCGGATATGAAGATGAAGTTGCTCCTGCAAAACTTGTTGTTGGTGCAAAAGCAGAAAACTGCGAATTCCCAATCAAGTTTGGTATTTACAACGGTGCAGTTATTGATGCAAATGAAGTTAAAAAACTTGCAAGTATCCCATCAAGAGAAGTATTACTTGCTCAACTTGTTGGTATGCTTTCATCACCTATGCGTGGCTTGGCAGTATGTCTTAAAGCTATTGCAGACAAACAATAATAAAAAAATAAAAATATAAAAAAAGGAAGTATAAAAAAATGGCAGATCTTAATAAATTTGTTGAAGAAGTTAAAGGAATGACAGTCGTAGAATTAAACGACCTTGTTAAAAAATTAGAAGAAGAATTTGGTGTTAGTGCCGCAGCAGCAGTAGTAGCTGGTGGTGCAGCTCCTGCAGCAGCAGCTGAAGAAAAAACTGAATTTACAGTTGTTCTTAAAGAAGCTGGCGCAAACAAAATCGCTGCAATCAAAGCAGTTAGAGAAATCACAGGACTTGGTCTTGGCGAAGCAAAAGCACTTGTTGATGGTGCTCCTGCAAATGTTAAAGAAAATGTTCCAGCAGAAGAAGCTAAAGCTATCGAAGCAAAACTTAAAGAAGCTGGCGCAGTTGTAGAACTTAAGTAATTTTAACATATATAGAGATTTGTATGAAAAAAATCAATTCAAGCAATTTGGATTGATTTTTTTGTTATTTTTTGATATACATATAATATATGAAAAAATTAGATGAACAATTTTTTGTTAATGATGATAAAAATAAAGAATCATCAGTTGATGACCTTTTGATTAAAGGTGAAAAAGTGCTATGGCAACAATCTCCCAAAAAGAGAAGTTTTGTTATGCAAAGAACGATAAAAACTTTGCCTGTTGCATTGATTTGGGCGATTATTGATATAAGCATAATTGTAACATTGGTTACAACAATGGATAACTCTGCATTTTTATGGTTTTTAATTCCATTTTTTGCTCTCCATATGGCTCCAGTGTGGATTTATATTGCATCAATAGTAAAAGCATATGCAAAAGTAAAAGATATAAAATATGTGATAACAAACAAAAGAGTTATTGTTATTGACGGAAAAGATATGTTCATTTCAAATAGTATAAACCTAAATAACATTACATCTTGCCAAGTCAATCAAACATTTTCTGACAAACTTGCAAGAGTTGCAGATATAACAATATTATCAAACGAAAATTCAATAATATTTAATGATATAAAAGATGCAAAATTTATTTGCAAAAAATTAAATGAAATTATAATCACTCCAAGTGATGCAAGTTTTTATGGCAAAACAACTTGTGTTTATTGTGGAAGTGTTTATGAAAGTTCGTTAAACAAATGTCCTTCTTGTGGAGCAACAAAAAAAGAATGAGAGCATTAAGACAAAAATGTCCACGCTGTGGGACAAAACATTTAGAACAAGATGTAAGGTGCACTGGTTGTGGGCTTATTTTTGAACGACTTAAACTTGCCACAAACAGAGATGCCAAACTTGCAATAAAAGAAGGTAATGGAAAAGATGTTGTTTATATAAAGGATACACCAAGTGATTTAAAACGCTCAAAACTTATATTATACACAATCTTTCTTGGCTTTTTTGGAGCACATTGCTTTTATGTTGGAAGATATAAAAAAGCATTTTTGATGTTGGTATTTGGGCTTATATCTGCAATAGCGTGTTATTTAAGTATAAATAGTATAACTCCAGTGGAAATAAGTACACTTTTAATGCTAATAACAGGTATTCAAGCATTTATGTGGTTATTTGATATTGTTGATGTGTGTATATATCGGTTTAAAATTCCTGTCTATATAAAAAAATGAAAAAGGACTCCCAATAACTTTGTTTACTGGTGAGCATCCAACACACAGTCATTTGCGTTAGCAAACTCCTGCGTGTTGGAACTCACCGAGCCTCGTTCTTGGGGTTCTTTTTCATTTTTTAGTATTTTTATCAAAACTAACAAATGTATTGAACCTCGAATTTTGTGCTCTTTTTTCATTTTTATTTCTATCAAGGCTGGCGAATTTGTCGAGCCTTGAATATGCTGTTATTTTTTAGTTTTTATGTAAAAATATTGAGTCTCGTTCTTGGGGTTCTTTTTCATTCTTTTGTATTTGTCAAACGGAGTAAATTTGTCGAGCAAATAAAAAAATCTTTTCCATTTTAAATTATAAAAATTGTCGAAAAATAAAAAATAAATAAATTGACAAAAAATAACATAAATTAAGTAAAAAATATGACATTTATTTAATAAATATCCTAATTTTATTGTTTTAAAATATCTTCAAATTATTTTATCATTTTTTTGTAAGCGAATTTGGAGGATTTTATGAAACAAAACAAATGGTTAAAACTAGCACAATATTTTATTTATTTACTTATTTTTTATATATTATTTAAAGCAAAAATCAATAATACAATAAACCCATTTACATTTGGTGTTTATTTTGCGTTAATTTGGTGCAATCAAAACATTTTGGCACTTTCATCTTTATATATTGGAGCAAGTTATATAAGCAATTTTAATTTGTTTGATTTATATTCTGCAATATTTATGTGCGTAGTTATGTGCATTATCTATGGAATACATTACAAATTAAAAAAGCCAATAAAACCAATGCTAATGCTTGTGTATGCACTTATTTGTTCGTTCTTAAATGTCTTTTTAAAAATATATAGTGGACAAAAAATTTGGATAGTTTTCGTTGAACTTGTTTTTGGACTTTTGTATATGTTCTCGTGTATGAAAATTTTTGAAAGTGTTGTTGTTCGTGGATTTTCAAAAAGACTTACAATGTCGCAGGTTATTTGTCTTTCTATGTTTTTGGTAAGTATTCCTTGTGGTTTATGTTATTTTAATTTTTACGAATTTTCAGTGATAAAATTTGCACTTATGTTTTGCATACTATTTTCTTCTCTTGTTTTGCCAATGTTTGATAGTTTGCTTGTTAGTATGGTGTTTAGTTTGGGAACAGTTCTTTATGATAACAATCCATACCTTCTTGCACCAAGTTTAATTATTTGGTTGGGAGTAAATTGTTTTCGTGGAAAACACAGAGTATTTTGTGGGTTAGCACTTATTGTTTGTGATGTGCTTTGTAATTACTACTTTAATTTTTATTACACAAATTCATATCTAGTTTTAATTCCAAGTGTATTAACTTTTTTAATTTGTTTGTGTATACCAAAAAAATACTATGTTAGTATGATAGAAAAATACAATTCAAGTTTTTGTAAGCGAAGTACCGAAACTCTTATCAATCGAAACAGAAAAACAATTTATAAAAAACTTAATAACCTAAGTCAAATATTTGCAGAAATGGATAAAGTTTATAGGTCGATGATAAAAGATAAGACAAGTGAAAGTGATTTAAAAACTTTAATGCTTACAGAAACAAAAGGAATGATGTGTAGTGATTGTGAAAACAAATCAAAATGTTTAAAGCAATATAGTGAAGAAACAAATAAAATTCTTGCAAATTTAATTAATGTTGGTTACGAAAAAGGCAGGGTAACATTATTAGATATTCCAAGCGTTCTTACAAGTAGATGTTTTAAAGTAAATCAAATGGTGTATGAAATAAACAACCTATTGGAACAATACAAAAGTTATGCCCAAATGGTAAATAGTTTGGATTCTAGCAAAATATTAATTAGTGAACAATTATATGGAATAAGTACTGTTATGAAAAACTTGTCAAATGATATAGGTAAAAATGTTGATTTTGACAAAGGTATGGAAAAAGAAATAATTGATGAACTTTTGTATAATGATATTCTTTGCAGTGATGCCATAGTTTATCATGATACAAATGATGTTAATGCAGTTTTGGAAGTTAAAAACGAAGATAGTTTAAAATCAAAAATTGTGCAAGTTGTTTCAAAAGTTTGTAACACAAAAATGTCAGTCGAAACAGAAAATGTTAGTGAACACGCTGGCTGGAAAATTTTAAATCTAAAACCTGCACCAAAATACAATGTGATTTTTGGTACTAGTGCGATGACAAAATCATCATCTCAAAAAAGTGGAGATTGCTATTCTATTGTAAGAATGGAAGATGGCAAAATTTTGATGGCACTTTGTGATGGTATGGGTAGTGGTGAAAAAGCTCAAAAAGCAAGTGAAACTGCTATTGGACTTATTGAAAACTTTTATAAAGCTGGTTTTGAAAATGAAGTTATATTATCTATTGTAAATAAGTTTTTGGCACTTGGTAATGACAATATATTCTCATGCTTGGATATGTCAATAATTGACCTAAAAACAGGTGGGGTAGATTTTATTAAGTTGGGTGCAACAAATGGATATATAAAACACAAAGATACAATTTCCACAATTTCTTGCAATGCACTTCCACTTGGCATTGTGTCTAACATTGTTCCAACAATAAAAAGTTCAATGCTATATAGCGGTGATATGATTATTATTACAACTGATGGTGTTACAGATAGTTTTGCAAGCGATGAAGAAATGGCGAATTATATAAACAATATAAACTCATATAGTCCACAAGAAGTAGCAGACGAACTTATGGACAAAGCAGTTGAAAATAACCACGGAATTGCTCTTGATGATATGACAATTTTGGTTGCAAAGGTATATTAAAAAACAATTTAAACAGTTAGGATTTCTCGTTTGTCTATCAAGGGAGTAAGGGAGCGAAATGCAATTTAAAAATATTCTATATCATTTCGACTGCCGACCCCAACGACTGACTTTGAAAAAATCTATTTAAGCAAAACAAACAAAAATGCAAACCTTTTGGTTTGCATTTATTATGGAAATGTTATTCCACTGTTACACTTTTTGCAAGATTTCGAGGTTTGTCTGGGTTAAGTTTTTTTGATATACAAGTTTTGTAAGC
The DNA here is from genome assembly GCA_945937975.1 of uncultured Clostridia bacterium. GTDB lineage: Bacteria > Bacillota > Clostridia > Christensenellales > UBA1242 > UBA5893. The sequence continues at coordinate 31,688 of CAMEUD010000002.1, read as the reverse complement.
AAGATATTGATAGAATGTTATTGCAAGCATACTAGAAAGTTCCATTGGACAACTATCAAAAGTAAATAGATAATCAACATTTTTTAAATCTTGTTTTGATAAGGTAAGATTTGTTACCAAAACAATTTTGCCAAGCCTTGATTTTATCTCACTTGCACTTGCAAGATTTTTGTCCAAAACATCTTTGTTTGTTGCAGTAACAAATACCAAACTTTTGTCATCAACAAGGGCAAGAGTGCCATGCTTTAACTCGCCACTTGGAATACTAATGCAATTTATATATGTTATTTCTTTTAGTTTTAAACTTGCTTCCATACTTGTGATATAGTCTTCATCTTTTCCAATAAAGAATATTTTTTCGTTATTATTTATTAAATTTACAAATTTATTTATTTTATTAATATTTTTTAAAAAATTACATTTTTTTAATATTTTTAAATTATTTATTATATTTTTGTCATATTTTTTATTATTTTTAATATTTTCTAAATGTTTTGCAAGCAAGTAAAAAACAAATAACATTGAAGAATATGCTTTTGTTGAAATAACAGCAATTTCCATACCTGCACAAATTGGCAAAATTATATCACAATTTTTTGCAATACTTGAATATGGAACATTAACTAAAGCAATGGTTTTTGCACCTTTTTCTTTTGCAAGATTAAGCGACATAAGTGTGTCAGCAGTTTCTCCACTTTGACTTGAATAAATACATAATGTCTTTTCATTTATTATTGGTGGAGAATATCTAAATTCACTTGCATAAAAAGCCTTACAAGGAATTTTTGCATTTTTTTCGATATATTTTTCACCCATAAGACACGCATGATAAGCAGTGCCACAGCCAATTAAATATATTTTTTCTATATTTTTTAAAAAGTTATAATCTATTTTTTCAAGGTACGGAGTTTGTTCATAATTTTCTATAACATTTTCCAATACTCTTGGAATTTCTTTTATTTCTTTTTCGGCAAAATATGGGTAATTTCCTTTTTGTGCAGATTTTTCAAACACACCAAGTTTATGCTTTTGTGGAGATATTTCTTCATTATTAAAATCAAAAAATTTTACTTTATTAAACTCAACAACTGCATAACTTTGTTCTTGAAGTGGTGTGTAATATTCAAATTTGTCTGCAAAAACTATTGGGTCGCTTGCAACCATACTTGCATTATTATTAGTTGCCACATAAAGTGGACTATGCTGTCTTGCAATATACATTTTGTTTGGTTCATTTTTGTTTATGGCACAAATTCCAAAACTGCCTTTAAGCAATTTTAAAGTTTCAAAAAAACCAAATTTTTCCATTAGATTTGGCAAAACTTCGGTATTGGTTTCTCCATAAAAATCAACATCTTTTAAGTAGGTTGATTTTAATTCCAAGTAGTTTTCAATTATTCCGTTGTGAACAAGTGCCCAGTTTCCTTTTTGCGAAGTGTGTGGGTGAATGTTCTCAAAACAGACTTTGCCATGAGTTGCCCATCTTGTGTGAGCAATTGCCATATGCGATAAAATATTATTGTTTGCAACTTGCTCCAAGTTTTTTATTTCGCCAAGACTTTTGTACACTTTGAATTGGTCATCGCACAAAAGACATATGCCCGAACTATCATAACCACGATATTCAAGTTTTTTTAGCGAGTTTATCATTTGTTTTGTGATAAAATCTTTGGTACTGCTTATATATCCAATAATGCCACACATAATTTCTCCTTGTATGATATATTACGAAAAAATAGTTATATTTGACACATCTTTGGGTATTGAAAATAAAATATATAGGTGCTATAATAAGTCAGTAAAGGACAAAAGAGAATGCAAAATAAAAAATACGCAAATGAAATTACAAAGAATATGCTTTCGGTATATAGAAGGTATTTTGTTGAACACCTAAATCAAGAATATCCAAATCTTGACATTAAAAAGTTTAAAAGATATTATGATAATCAATTGACAGAATTTGACAAAGGAATTGACAATATGTTTGAAGAAATCAGTATGTGTATTTCTTTAAAGCTAAAAAATAATGGCAAATTTGTTATTGATACTATGTCTGCAAACACAGAAAACCCAGCATCACTAAACAAAGAGTTTGAATCAATTTTTTCTGACTATATTGGAATGAGTCCAGTTCAAGTTTTGCCAAAAAACAGCAAGATAAAGATAAATGGGAACAATTATATGTCAGAGATAAAACTTATCATAGGTGACGGGAATGAATTTTCAAAGAATATAGAAAACAAAGAAAATGAATTTCAAAAATAAGGAGAGTAAAAATGGACAATAAAATATATGTAGAAAAAATAACAGAAGAATTTTGTGATATTGTAAGACAACTTTACATAGACAAAGAAACAGATAATGCACTTAGACCATTAGATGAAGAAGCAAAAAATGAATTTTTCAAAAAACTTGAAAGTTTTGATAATAGAATGATAGACATTTCTGGATTTATCAATGATATGTTTTCAAGCGCATTGAATAATGGTGGAATACATCTTGACTTTAATGATTTGTTCTATAACTATGATAGCAGTTTGGCAATGGATATTTACACAACATTATTAGAGGGTGCAAAAATAGATATGACAGATTTACTTCAAGGTGGATTAAGCATAACTATGATAGGTAATAACAGAAGAACAAATATTGGTGTTTCTCGTGGGTTTGAATCTGTTGTTTGCAGAAAAATTGAAAACAAAGATTTAACAAATGATGACACTATGGTAAGATAAGGAGAATAAATATGGAAATTGTAGCAAGTTACATTGAAGATATAACAGGAAGTTTTATATCAGTTATAAGAGAACAATATGTTAAAAATTTGAGAGCAAATAATAATTTAACAGTTGAACAAAAAAGAGAATTATTAAAAGAATTTAATGCAAACACATATGATTTGGAGCCAAGACTCACAGATGAATTTGCTTTTATGCTTTGCACAAATGGAAAATTTAATGCAACATTTAATGAATTCCCAAAGGAAGATGATAAAGATAATATCTTTATTAATCTTGATTGCATAATTTTGGGATATTTGGGTAAAGGTCTTGAAGAAATTATGCCAAAAGGAACAAAAATAAGAATAAATGCAGACACAAACACTTCATCAATAAGTGTGTTAAATCAAGACAAAGTTGTTTACAAAAGTGAAATTGTAAACATTCAAAACAAAGAAGATGAAATATCTAGGTAATTTTTAGCCACCATTTTTTTGGTGGCTTTTTCATATATAAAAGTTGACTTATCTTTTTATAAAATGATAAAATAAAATGAAATAAGCATATACTAAAGGGAAAGATGAAATTAATAAAAAAGCAACAAGAAATCACAAGATATAATCCAAGTGTAGAGCAGGGGCTGACCACTGCTCAATATGAAGAAAGAGTAAAAGAAAAACTTTTTAATAAAACAAAGCAAAGCACTGGAAAATCATATTTAAGAATAATTTGTGAAAATATATTTACATTTTTTAACTTTATTTGGTTAGTTATTTTTTCAGCACTTGTTGCTGTTCAAAGTTATAGCGATTTATTATTTATTGTTGTTATCTTTTTAAACACTTTAATTTCTATTATTCAAGAATGTAAAGCAAAAATGGTAGTTCAAAAACTATCTATTGTAACAACACCAAAGGTAAAAGCAATTAGAGATGGTGAAGAAATAGAAGTTAATGCAGATAAACTTGTTTTAGATGATATAATTTTGCTTGAAATAGGAAATTCTATTCCAGCTGATGCAGTTGTAATTGACGGCAAAATGGAAGTAAACGAAAGTTTGCTTACAGGGGAAAGTGATGCCGTAAAAAAGAATGTGGGCGACACTATTTATGCAGGAAGTTTTATTATTTCTGGAAGTTGCAAAGCAAGAGTTGATAAGATTGGAAAAGATAACTATATTCAATCAATCGCTCAACAGGCAAAACAATTCAAAAGCCCAAATTCAAACTTATATAAAGACCTTAATTCAATAATAAAATATATTGGCATTGGAATTATACCTGTTGGTGGAATAATGTTCGCAAGTAACTATTATTCATATGACCATAACCTTACAATGACAGTTATCAAAACTTGTGGGGCGCTTACAGGAATGGTTCCTGCTGGAATGTTCCTTCTTGTAACAATAGCACTTGCTGTTGGAGTTATAAAGTTAAGTAGGAAAAAGACACTGGTAAAAGATTTATTCTCCATTGAAATGCTTGCAAGAAGCAATGTTTTGTGTCTTGATAAAACAGGAACAATAACAGATGGAACAATGCGTGTTTGCGAAGTTGAAGAAATTGGCAAACTAAAAAAAGTTGAAAATAAAAATATTATTGCAAATATTTTATATAATCAAACAACATCAAATGCAACAAGCAATGCAATGCTAATTGAATTTGGCAAAAATAATGATTTGCATTTGGCATATAATATTGAATTTTCATCAAAAAGAAAATGTACTTTGACATCTTTTGAAGATTTGGGAACTTTTGTTTTGGGAGCGCCTGAATTTACAAATAGTAAGATTAATGATGAATTAAAAGACAAAATTTTTGAACATACATCAAAAGGTCAAAGAGTTTTGCTTTTGGCACATTCAAAATCAATGTTAAACGAAAAAGAAGAAGCACCAAAGAATTGTGAACCATTGTTGCTTATTGCCATTGAGGACCATATAAGAGAAGATGCAATGGAAACTATTGAATGGTTTAAACAAAATAATGTTCAAATAAAAATCATTTCTGGAGATAATCCGGTAACGGTCAGCAAGATTGCTCAAAGAGTTGGTGTTGAAAATGCCGAAAACTTTGTTTCGCTTGAAGGTGTGTCAAATCAACAAGTTGAACAATATGCAAATATGTTTACAGTTTTTGGAAGGGTAAGTCCAGAGCAAAAACTGATATTAGTTAAATCACTCAAAAAACAAGGTAATATTGTTGCAATGACTGGTGATGGTGTTAATGATACTTTGGCACTAAAAGAAGCAGATTGTTCAATCGCAATGGCAGATGGTAGTGATGTTGCAAGGGGGCTTAGTAATCTTGTTCTTATGGACTCAAAATTTTCTTCACTTCCAGCAGTTGTAAGGGAAGGCAGACAAGTTATTAACAATGTACAACAATCATCAACATTGTTCTTAATGAAAACATTGTTTACAATATTATTGTCATTGTTCTCGATTGTAACATTATCACAATATCCATTCTCACCAAAGAATTTGTTTATTCTTGAATTATTTGTAATTGGTATGCCATCGGTAATTCTTGCACTTCAACCGAACACAAAACTTATTCAAGGTGATTTTATACCTGTGGTACTCAAACGCAGTATCCCAAGTGGATTACTTATGTTTATGAATGTGTTTGCAGTTATAATATTAATGAGATTTGGTGTTTTGAATGCTGAAGAATATTACACACTTGCAACACTTGTTTTGATATTTACTGGTTATGTAAATTTATTCTTCTTATGTTTACCACTCACAAAAATAAGAATAGGGTGTTTATCTCTTTCAATCTTCTTTATTATTTTGGCAATTTGTGTTATGGGTGATTTCTTTGGAATGACTGCATTTACATTAAAAGTAATTTTGTTACTCCTTGGATTTATTTTAATATCAATTCCACTTCATATATTTATTCCAAAACTTGTTAGAAAAGTTGATGAAGTTAGAAAGAAAAACAAACAAGCCCAAGAAGAAAAAAGGAAACAAAAGGCAGAACAAAAACTTTTGACACAAAATAGCTCACAAAATGTTGAAAATAAAATTAATACAAAAACAGAAGAAAAAATAGAAAAATAGAAAAAATCTCAAGTAAATGCTTGAGATTTTTTGTGTTTTTTTGGTGCTATTTAATGTTGACAATTTTAAAAAATGTGCATATAATACTAACCATATGACTATTTAATTTAATAAAAAGGGACGGAAGAGTATGTTAAAATTACTTAGATTTTTCAAGTGGTACACATGGGTTTTGTGTGCCTTGGTAGTTGGAATAATTGTGTTTCAAGTAAATCTTGAAATGGAACTTATTGCCAAAATGGGAGATATTATTGCCCTTATTCAAAAAACAGCAACCGAAACTGTTACAAGTTCAATGTTTTGGGATATTGGCATAAAAATGATACTTATTGCACTTGGAATTTGTGCAAGTGTTGTGCTTATAAATTTCTTGGCATCAACGGTGTCTTCAAATTTTGCAAAAACATTAAGAACAAATGTGTTTAAAAAGGTAAACTCATTTTCTATGGAAGAAATGAACAAGTTTTCTGTTGCAAGTTTAATTACAAGAACGACCAACGATGTAAAACAAGTTGAACAAACAGTTTTTGTTACACTTCGTATGGCAATTACTGCTCCTGTTATGGGAGCTTATGCAATTTCAAAAATTGTAAATTCATCAGTAACATTAACTTGGACAACTGCAGGTGCTGTTATTGCACTATTGGCATTGGTTATGTTTTTATTTTTTGTTGCAGTCCCAAAGTTTTCTCAAATTCAAAAGAAAACAGACAGAATTAACAATGTTACTCGTGAAAACTTGACAGGTATAAGAGTTGTTCGTGCATATGCAGCCGAAAATGAGCAAGAACAAAAGTTTAATAATATTAATAATGATTTAACAAAAACTCAACTTTTTGTAAATAGGGCAATGGCACTTATGTGGCCAGGTATGGACCTAATTATGAACGCATTAAGTATTGCAATTTACTTTATTGGTGCATTCTTAATTGACGGTGGAAGTTTGGTTTATCCTGACCTTGTTGTGTTTGTTTCATATTCAATGCATGTTGTTATGAGTTTTATGTTTATTGCAATGTTGTTTGTTGTTATTCCAAGGGGTGTTGTTTCTGGCAGAAGAATAAATGAAGTCCTTGGAACAGTATCAAAGGTTCAAGATGGAAATGGCATAAAAGAAGATAACTTGGCAGGTGAAATTGAATTTAGAAATGTGTCATTTAGATACCCAGATGCAGAAATGAATACATTGGAAAACATTTCATTTAAAGTAAACAAAGGTCAAACTATTGCATTTATTGGTTCAACAGGTAGTGGAAAGAGTACACTTGTAAATTTAATCACAAGATTTTATGACGCAAGTTTTGGTGAAGTCTTGATAGATGGCGAAAATATTAAAAACTATAAAATTAGCGACCTTAATAACAAAATAGGTTATGTTCCACAACAAGGATATTTATTCTCTGGAACAGTGAGATCTAACTTACTTTATGGCAATGAAAATGCAACAGATGAACAAATTGAAAAAGCATTAGAAATAAGTCAAAGCGATTTTGTAAAAAATCTTGAAGGTGGAGTGAATGCAGAAATTGCTCAAGGTGGAACAAATGTATCTGGTGGGCAAAGACAAAGATTGAGCATTGCAAGAGCAATAATCAAAAACCCTGAATTTTATATATTTGATGATAGTTTTTCTGCTCTTGACTATAAAACAGATAAAACTCTTAGAAAGGAATTATCAAAATATACAAAAGATGCAACAAAAATAATTGTTGCACAAAGAGTTGGAACAATTATGGATGCAGACAAAATTGTTGTCCTTTCGGAAGGCAGAATTGTTGGAGTTGGAACGCATAAGGAGTTACTTGAAACTTGCGATGTATACAAAGAAATTGCACTTTCACAATTAGATAAGGAGGAGTTATAAAATGGCAAGACATAATAAAAATATCAGTCAAAAACCAAAAAATGGTAAAAAATCATTAATGCTATTGATAAAATCACTAAAACCTTATCGTTGGGCAGTTGTTGTTGCATTGTTATTTGCTGTTATTGGAACAGTTATTGCATTAATATTGCCAAATTTATTGAAAGATGTTGGAAAAGAAATATTTGTTTCAGCACTTGGACTTCCTATCAATTTACAAAAAGTAACATCACTATGTATATGGCTTTTGGTTATGTGTACAGTGTCGAGTGTGTTTAGTTATTTCCAAGGTTTTATAATGAGTGGCGTAACTGCAAAAATCACTCAAAAATATAGAACTCTTATTTCTGAAAAAATTAACAAATTACCACTAAAATATTTTGATAACTCAAGCTATGGAGATATTTTAAGCAGAGTTACAAACGATGTTTCAACAATAGGTCAAACACTTAACGAAAGTATTTCAAATGTTATAACTTGTGTAACAATGTTTATTGGTTCACTTGTTATGATGTTTGTAAACTCATGGCAATTAACATTAATTACTTTGTGTGCTTTGCCAATTAGTATGGGACTTGTTTTGATTTTAGTAAAATTTTCTCAAAAATACTTTGTAAAACAACAAAAATCTCTTGGAGAATTAAATGGTATTGTTGAAGAAAATTATTCAGCACACAATATTGTAAAAACATTCAATGCTGAACAAAAAGCACAAAATGATTTTGAAAAAGTAAACAAAGAATTAAAAAATTCTGCATTTATGTCGCAATTTATATCTGGTACAATGTATCCAACAATGAATTTTATCAACAACTTGGCATACACAATAGTTTGTGTTGTTGGTGGAATTATGGCAATAAGCGACCCATTATTTGCAGTTACTGTTGTTGCATTTGTTGAATATATGAGAATATTTAACCAACAAATAAGTCAAATTTCTCAAATAAGTTCAACTCTCCAAAGTGGTGCAGCTGCAACAGAAAGGGTTGTTGAATTTTTGAGTGAAGAAGAACAAGAAGTTGAAACTGGCGACAAAACTACTCTTGAAAATGTCAAAGGTTTAGTTGAATTTAAAAATGTAAGTTTTGGTTACACAAAAGACAAACAAATTATAAAGAATTTCTCAGCGAAAATTCTTCCAGGTCAAAAAGTTGCAATCGTTGGGCCAACTGGTGCAGGTAAAACAACTTTGGTAAACTTGCTTATGCGTTTCTATGAGATAGATTCTGGTGAAATCACTATTGATGGTGTTTCAACAAAAGATATGTCAAGAGAATATGTTAGAAGTTTGTTTGGAATGGTTCTTCAAGATACTTGGATATTTGATGGAACAATAAGAGAAAATGTTTCATTTGGAACAAAAGGTTTAACAAATGAACAAATTGAAAATGCTTGCAGTTTTGCTCATATTGATCACTTTATTCGTTCACTTCCAGGTGGATATGATATGGTGCTTGATGAAACAGCAAACATAAGCCAAGGTCAAAGACAATTACTTACTATTGCAAGAGCAATGGTAAACAATGCTCCAATGCTCATTCTTGATGAAGCAACATCATCTGTTGATACGAGAACAGAACAACAAATTCAAAAAGCAATGGATACACTAACAAAAGGTAGAACAAGTTTTGTTATTGCACATAGACTCTCAACAATCAAAAACGCTGACCAAATACTAGTTATGAAGGACGGGAATATTGTTGAACAAGGCACGCACCAAGAACTTTTGGCAAAAGGTGGTGTTTATGCTGAACTCTATAACAGCCAATTCTAATTTTTGCATATTGACATAAATATGTTATTGTGATAAAAATTAGTTGAAGGGGTAAGTTATGAAAGTTGAAATAAAAACAATAGATAATGTTGTAAAAAGCATTATCAGTAAGGTTCTTGATGATAGTAATTATAATGATGTTTGTTATAAAAAAGATAGAGATTATTTCAAAAACTTGTTAAAAGAACTATCTGGAACAGACTTAACTGCATTAAAGAATAGTTATGAAACAGCAGTTGTTTATTTTAATAGAAATTCAAAACTTTTTGCAGAAAAAGACAAAAACAAATCATGTGATTATGCAAAAATTAAAAATGTTTTTTTAGATTGCTATAATCTTATAAAAGAAGAAATTGATACAAAAGTTTGTGAAATTTTAAATAAAAATATGTGAGAATAATCTCACATATTTTTTTATCATCTTTTATGTTTTAAAAATTATTATTGTTTGAATTTATAATTCTTCACAGTAGAAATCATTATTATTTTTAAGTTCAGTTATTAGTTCATCTAAATTTTTAGCTTTCACAGTTACATAGGTTTTTGTTTCCACACATCCCTTTTTCCTAATAAGGTTAATAGGTCTTAAGTCACTTAGTAAAAATAATTGTAAAGCCTTTTGTTTTCCTTCGTCAATTCTCCATTGTTCACATTTTTGGAATCTTGTTTCAGCAATATCATGTAACTTTTGATCACTTTCTTTTATATTCTTCCATTTAGTACTATATACAACTTTCCCAGTATATTTATCCAATTCTCTAATAACAACAGCATCAATATTTGCCACATAGTTAATTTTTCTGTTTGCAATATATGATCCAAAATATTTACTTTTTTTGTGACTATAAGCTCCATTTTGATTAGGGCATGCATATAATAATTGAGTTATTTCATTCTGTGTGTTTCTACAAGATATTATGTCTATACGATTTTTCCAATCATATAAGAGATTATTCCTATCCAAATAATTTTCAAATTCATCAATTAAATTTTCTATTAATTTATTAACATTATTTTTGCAAATACTTTTTATTGTATCAATATATTTTGAAAAAGTAATTTTGACTAAACTTATACTATTTTTTTGGGCTTTATTGTAGCATTCTTTTATTTTGTCGTCTATGACATTTGAAAAATCATTTGTCATCAAAAAGATAATCATATAGTCTGACTTATTATTTTTAAGCATACCATGGATATGGTTATTGATTTGTTCAGGAGTAAACCAATCGGTATTTTTATCTTCAAAATATATTGCAAAAGATCTTTGACTTATACATAAATCTGGAATACTTTTAGATTTTTTAACTTGTGTATCAAACAATGGTTGCAATGTAAATTGTGTTGAGAAATCACTACTATCGTTTACTAGTGAAACAATAATATCTTCAAAAAGTTTTGGATTCTCATTATAGACCAGTTTTAATATCAAGCCACAATATGCAGTTGTTCGATTTTCTTTTTGGCTATAGTTATTAAATATACTTAATTCTTCAGAGTTTAAATTTTTACTCACTAAAATATCAACCTTTTATCTAACTTTCACATTCATTCTTTTGATTAGAACAGCATTCTTAAAGTCTTGTTTTATTTCTTCATTTGTAGGGAAGAATGGAAAACCTTGATTATTTTTAATTTTTGTTCTAATAAGATTTTTTGTGTGTTCAATAAGTTTTTGTTTGCAGTCTTCAAGATTTTCACTCACAATATCTTTCATAACAAAACCTGGCACAAAACCTTGATATTTATTTGTACCTTTAACAATTACAAGTGGAACAGAAATGACATCACTTGTATCTTGATTTATTGTCACATCTTCAAATATAAATTTATCTTGTTTTTTAAAAGCCATGATATTTTCCCTTTTTTATTATTATACAGTTTTAATATTTTTATTGCAAACAAAAAGCATATTAGAAAGGTTAAAATAGACTAAAATTGATTATTTTTTATAAAAATGTTGACAATATTAATATTTTGTATTAGTATACAAGTGTAATTTGAATTTACCGAATAAAAGACAAGTAGTCAAAAATAATGTTTTTGTAGAGAGTAACAGTCGTGGCTGAAAGCTGTTTAAAAACACTTTTGTATGAAACCACTTTTAAGGTAAGGTTGCTAACTACCATAGTTAGAAATTAAGTGGCAAATTTATTTTGCAATTAAGGTGGAAACACGGTACAAATTATCGTCCTTAAGAGTTTATCTCTTATGGACTTTTTTTATTTAAAAGGAGCGAAAAATGGATAAAGAAAAAGAAGAATTACAACATAAAGCAAGACATACGGCAAGCCATGTACTTGCTGGTGCAATCAAAAGTTTGTTTGGAGAAGATGTAAAGTTTGGTATTGGACCTGCCATTGAAGACGGGTTCTATTATGACTTTGATATGGAAGAAAGTTTAACTCCAGAAGATTTTGAAAAAATTGAAACAAAAATGCACGAAATAATCAATCAAAATCTTGATATGACAAAAGAAGTTATTTCAAAGCAAGAAGCATTAGAAATGTTTAAAAACCAACCATACAAGGTTGAACTTATCAATGACTTGCCAGAAAATGAAGAAATTTCTATTTACAAACTTGGTGATGTCTTTACTGACCTTTGCAAAGGACCTCATGTTGAAAACACAAAAATGTTAAGAAATTTTGCATTCAAAATAAATCGTGTTAGTGGTGCATATTGGCGTGGAAGCGAAAAAAACAAAATGATGCAAAGAATTTATGTTTATGGCTTCTTGGACAAACAAGACCTTAAAGAACATTTGGCACTTGTTAAAGAAGCACAAGAAAGAGACCACAGAAAACTTGGCAAAGACCTTGGAATATTTATGTTCTCTGACCTTGTTGGTCGTGGACTTCCAATGTGGCTTCCAAATGGATTTATTGTTCGTAGAGCATTAAGTGATTATATTATGGACAAAGAAATTGCACTTGGATATAAGCATGTTATGACACCAAGTTTGGCAACAGTTGATTTATATAAAACATCAGGACATTGGGACCATTATCATGAAGATATGTTCCCATCAATGAAAAGGGAAGATGATGATGAAGAATATGTACTTCGTCCAATGAACTGCCCACATCATATGATGATTTATAAAAACTTTATGCATTCATACAAAGATTTGCCACTTCGCATTGCAGAAATTGCAAATGATTTTAGATTTGAAGGCAGTGGTTCTCTTTGTGGTATTGAAAGAGCCAGAGCATTTACTCAAAACGATTCACATATTTTCTGTAGACCAGACCAAATTGAAAGTGAAGTTGATAATGTTATAAAACTAATTCTTGATGTATACAAAGATTTTGGTTTCCAAAAATATAGTTTTAGACTTTCACTTCGTGATGAAAATAATGCTGAAAAATATTTTGGTAATGATGAACTTTGGGAAAAGAGTGAAAATGCTTTAAGAAAAATTTTGCAAGACAGTGGTGCTGAATTTTATGAAGCAAAAGGTGAAGCAGCATTCTATGGACCAAAGATTGATGTTCAAGTTAGAAGTGCTCTTGGACATGATGTAACACTTTCAACTGTTCAACTTGACTATCAACTTCCAGAAAAATTTGAACTTGAATATGTTGATGAAAACAATGAAAGAGTAAGACCTGTTGTTATTCACAGAGCAATTCTTGGTTCACTTGATAGATTTGTTGCATTCTTACTTGAAGAAACAAAAGGTGTTCTTCCACTTTGGCTTGCACCTGTTCAAATGGAAATTTTGCCAATTAGTGATAAATTTATCGACAAATGTAAAGATGTTGAAATGGAACTTAAAAAACAAGGGTTCAGAGTTGAACTTGATGAGAGAAATGAGAAGATTGGTTACAAAATAAGAAGTGCAATTTCTCAAAAAATTCCATATATACTAGTAATGGGTGAAAATGAAATAAACAATGGTACTGTTTCTGTTCGTGTTCGTGGAACAAATGAATCAAAAGAAATGGAGATTGAAGAATTTATTTCATTTGCAAAACTCAAATTAGAAAATAGGGAGTAAATATGATTGGAGTAATTGCTTGTGCAGGTAAAAGCACAAGGCTTATGCCTTGCACAAATTTTTTGAGTAAACAACTTTTGCCACTTTATGACAAACCATTAATTTATTATCCAATTTCAATGCTTATGAAAGTTGGAATAAGAGATATTTACATTGTTGTAAATGGTGAAAATTTTGATTTATATCAAAAACAACTAGGTAATGGTGAAGAATGGGGTATTAATCTTACCATTGTGAAAGATACAGAAATTAAAGGTACTATTGGTGCCTTTAATAAGTGCTTGGAGTATACCAAAAACCAAAAAGTATGTTTTGTTTTGGGAGATAATTTCTTTTATGGCAAAGAATTTGAAAAAGAATTAGAGTATGCTGTAAACAATCCAAACGGAGCATATGTTTTTGGTTATCCGGTAAAAGACCCAAGAGCATTTGGTGTGGCAAGTTTTGATAAACAAGGGAATGTAACAAAGCTTGTTGAAAAACCTGAAAAGCCTGAAAGCAATATGTGTGTAACAGGTATTTATGTTTATGACGAAAAGTGTAGTGAACTTGCACAAAAGGTTGGACTTTCAAAAAGGGGAGAATATGAAGTTACGGACCTAAATAAAATGTATTTATCTCGTGGAGAACTTAAACTTTGTAAAGTCCCCAAAAAGAATTTTTGGCTTGATGCTGGAACAAGTGAAACATTACTAAAAGCAAGTAATTTTGTTTTTAAAACAATAAAGAAAACAAAAAAGCAAATTGGGTGTATTGATGAAATAGCATATCAAAAAGGTTATATCACTAAAGAGCAATTACAAAAAAATTATGAAAAATTAAAGAAAACATTATACGGACAATATTTATATGATAATTATCTTAAATAAAATAAAAAGGAACTTCAAAAAGAAGTTCCTTTTATTTATGGGGTGATTAGTGGGATTTGAACCCACGGTCTCAAGAGCCACAATCTTGCGCGTTAGACCAGCTACGCTATAACCACCATATGCTGTGTTATTTTAACATAACACAGTTATTTAGTCAACTCTATTTTTTAAGTTTATAGTTTTTTATGGTATTTATTAATGTGTTTTCATCAACTTCAATTTGTTCACCTTTTTCCATATCTTTTAGTGAGTATTTATTTGAATTGATTTCGTTTTCTCCAATTACCATAACATACTTTATATTTAATTTATTTGCATATTCAAATGATTTCTTTATTTTTTTACCAGAAAAATCTGTTACAACATTTGCATTAACATCTCTTAACTTGTTTGCAATTTCAAGGCATTTTGTTTCTGTTCCCATTGGTACAATCAAAACATCAATAAATTGTTCTTTGTTATTGTTTTTCAAAATGGCATAAATTGGTTCAAGACCAAAAGTGAGTCCACAAGCAGGATAAGATTGTCCATTATTCATAAAGTCGGTTATTATTTTGTCATATCTTCCACCGCCACCAAGAGATGATGTGATTCTTTTTTGCTTGTCAAAAAATTCAAATATTGTGCCAGTGTAAATACTTAATCCACGAGCAAGAGTAGGTGAGAATTGAGTGTTGTTTTCAAGATTTAACTCTTTAATTAATTTTGTAATATCTTGACATTCGATTAAACCTTGTTTTAATAATTCATTGTCTGTGGTTGAATATCTTTCAACATACTCATCAAGTGATAAACTAAATAAGTTTAATAACTCATCAACTTTACTTGAACTAATCCCAATTTTTTCAAATTCATAATCAAGTTCTTGTTTTGAAATTTTTTCAAGTCTGTCAATAAGTGAAATTGTGTCAGCAATTTTATCTTCGCTTATTCCAAGAGTTGAAATAAGTCCACTCATAAGTGTACGGTTATTCCATTTTATAACAATGTCAATTCCAAGAGAATTAAAAACATTTATAACCATTTGCATTTGTTCAATTTCAATAAATCTTCCATCAAGACCAACAACATCAACATCGCATTGATAAAATTCTCTTGCTCTGCCAAGTTTTACTGGTCCATCACGAAATACTTTGCCAATTTCATATCTTCTAAAAGGCATAACAAGGTCATGATTTAATCCAATAAATTTACAAAATGGCACAGTTAAATCAAATCTAAGACCAATATCTCTATTCCCTTGGTCTTTCATTTTATAAACTTCATTTAAAATTTCAGCACCATCTTCATATTTATATTTAAGTAAATCAAAACTATTAAGCATTGGTGTTTCGAGTGGCATATATCCATATTTTTCAAAAGTGTTTTTAAGACTATCTATAATTTTATTTCTTAATGCTTGTTCTTCTGGTGGGAAGTCTGTTGTCCCTTTAAGGTTTTTTAGTTCAATTTCTTTCATTTTTTGCTCTCCAATTAGGTAATAAAACTAGCATAAGTTTATAACTTTTTTATATTTTTGTCAATTATATACTAGTGTCAAAAGTCTTTGCAAAATCATAAAAACAAGTATGTCAAAAATTAGTTTATGTATGATTGTCAAAAATGAAGAAGATGTGATTGAAAGATGTTTAAATAGTGTAAAAAATTTTGTTGATGAAATAATTGTTGTGGATACTGGCTCAATAGATAAAACAAAACAAGTTGTTAAAAAATTTACAGACAAAATTTATGATTTTGTTTGGTGCGATGATTTTTCAAAAGCACGAAATTATGCAATAAGCAAAGCATCATATGAGTATATTATGTGGCTTGATGCTGATGATGTTGTGCCAGAAGAAACACAAAAGTTTTTGATAAAACTAAAACCAAATTTAACGAAAGATTGCTATATGTTAAAGTATAATGTTGCATTTGACAATGAAAAGCCAACATTTTCATTTTATAGGGAAAGAATATTAAAAAATGATAATAGGTGTAAATTTGTTGGAGCAGTTCATGAATGTATTACCCCATTTGGAAAAATTGAAAGACTTGATGTTGCAATAAATCATAAAAAAGTAAAAAGTGGAGATACTAATAGAAATTTAAGAATTTATAACAAAATAAAAAAAGAAAGAACTCTTAATGCAAGAGAACAATATTATTATTCAAGAGAACTTTTTGACCATAAAAAATATAAACAATGTGTAACAAACTTGCAAAAACTTCAAAAAATGCCAAATGTTTGGACTGAAAATAGAATTGAAAGTTTAAATATTTTATCTCAATGTTATCAAAATTTGGGCGACAAAGAGAAGTCGTTAATGTATTTATTTCAAACATTCAAATATGATACACCACGAGCAAACATATGTTGCAAAATTGCAGATTATTTTTATTCAAATCAAATGTATGAACAAAGTGTGTATTGGTATAAACAGGCAACATTTGCAAAAGATGTTATAGATAAAGGTGGGTTTGTGGAACAAGTTTATTACAATTATTATCCATATATGGGACTTTGTTGTTCGTATTTTTACTTAAAAGATTATCAAAAGTCAAATTATTATAATGAAAAAGCAGGCGAAATAAAACAAACAAAAGAATTTTTGTTAAATAAAAAACTATTAGAAAATTTTATGAAATAGAATAAAAAAAGAAAGGTCAAAAACCTTTCTTTAATTATTAGTTCAATCCTGCTAATTTTGTTGCAAGTCTTGAAGCGCGTCTTGAAGCTGTGTTTTTGTGGATAACATTTTTTGAAACAGCTTTGTCAAGTGTGCTTACAACTTCTGAATATAATTTTGTTGCAAGTTCTTTATCTTTTTTGCTAACAGCATCTTCAAATTTTCTTGTTACAGTGTTAATTTGAGATTTAACCATTCTGTTTTCTGCATTTTTCTTTGCGTTAACATTAACTCTTTTTATTGCTGATTTTATATTTGGCATTTTTATCTCCTTTGCGTATTTTTTATAAATCTACGATATTTTAGCACATAAGTTTTTTTTATGCAACTATTTTTTTTATTTTTCAATTTATAACTTATTTAAAATTTCATTATGCTTAATTTGTTTGATTTTTTGCTAAAAATGTTTATACTATATACTAGAAAATAGTTTATAGGAGGCAAAATGAATAACAAATCAAGACTTTGGATTACCATAACAATGCTTGTTTTAATGTTGTGTGCCTTAACATTTGGAGTTGTGTCTGCTATCACAAGCAACAAAGGTATTGCAAACACAACAACTTTTGTTAGTGGAAATGAAAATGTATTTGTTGAAATAAATGGTAAATATTCTGGTCCAACACTTCAAAGTGGTTATAGTGATATTTATTATTACAGACTTGATAAAAATAATTCACAAGCCTTCAAAGATACAGAAGTTTTGATTGATGGTTGGAACTTGGGCAAAACAAATTTGTCATATGAAGAACAAGAAATGGAAATGGTTTATTCATTTAGAAACCTTAATGCAGAATATGCTTTAAAGATTAGCACATCAAATTTTGCTTTTGATACAGAAAATAGACTTCAAACATTTTATGAAATAGCCGACAGCGAAGAAAGTTTTGATGATGAAAGATTGGAAAGAGTAACATCAAATGACCAAAGTGCAATAGAAACAATAACAGTTCCTGTAAATTCAATCAAGTATATAAAAATCAAATTCAAATTAACTAAATTTAACAAAAAATTTGAATTTAATAATAACATAAAATTCTTATTTGATGTTGATTTAAACAAGTAAACAAAAACTGTAAGAAAATTTCTTACAGTTTTTTAAATATTTAAAATATATTCAACAATATAAATAAGGGCAGTGTCAGCTTGCATTAATCCACTTTTTATCATATAGTCAACATCGCAAAATTCATAAACTATGTTTTTTAATTTGACTGGATTAAAGTTTTTTAGTTGGCTTCGTAGTTTTGTAACAGCAAAAGGTTTTACTCCAAGTTTTTGTGCCAAAAGTTCATCTGTTAAATTTTTTGAAACACTTATTGTAAATAATCTTGTAAAATTGTTAGACATAAGTGGCAAAAGTTTGCTTGCTTGATTGTCTTGCTTTAACAAATTAAAAAGAATATTCAATGTTTTATTCGCATCTTTTTTACCAAGTGCTGTTGTGAGTTCAAAAACAACTACATCATCAGTTTTTGTTACAACACTGTTAATATCTTCTTTTAAAATCGTGTCATTTGTTGTGTACATAGATAATTTTTCAAGTTCGGTGTTTATTGAGCTTAAATCTTTATTTACAAGATTTGCAAGATACAGAGCATCTTCTTTTGAAATTGATTTACCTTTTTCTTTTGCAAGTCTTTGTGTTTCTTGCACAAGTTCAATGTCGGTTAAAGTAAAGTTGAGTTTTGTACATTTTAAAAAGTCAAACACTTGCATATTGTCTAAAATTAGTAATGTGCAAGTTGGGTTCATTTTTGGTATATATTCCAAAAGTTTTTTCTTATCGCTTTCCAAAACTTGAAAAACATTCTTTACAATAACCAATCTGTTTGTTGTAAAAAATGAAACCTGTTCACAACTTTCAATAATTGAGTTACTTGAAAAATTTTCACTATCAAAAATAGATATATCAAATGAATTAGTAATGTTCATTTTTTGCTTAATAAAGTCTACGGCACAACTTGTAAGATATGTGTCGCCACAAAGTATAAAACAACCATAAAAGTTGTCGTAATTACTCAAGCTCTTTAAATTCATTCAATATTATTTTATCATTTATATTTATTTTAAACAACAAAAATTAACATATAATCATACAAATAGAGAGCAAACATAACTAATAACCAAAAGACTTGAACATACAGTTAATTTGTCTAAATGTTTTTCATTTATAAAATTAGATATATAAAAACACGAAGAATAAAAACCAATAACAAATATTGAGTTCATTTTTGGCAATGTTAAAAATGCAAAAGTTGCATTACTGAATAGTATTGAAATATTTATTATCAACCAATACAAAAATTCGATTAATTTTGTTAAAAATGACATAAATGGCAAAATTACACAAATAAATAAAATTGCAAAGGTGAGAACAAAAGCAAATTCAAAAAGTGGCACGCATATGATATTACACAAAAGAGAAAGTAAATTTGTTGAAGAATAAAATAAAGAAGTGAGTGGAATAAGTCCAAGTTGAACAGAAAAAACAATAGATAAATTTTGACAAATCTTTTTGTTAATTTTTGTTTTTTCTAGTAACTTACAAATGCTTGGAGAAATAACAAAAATGCAATATACACAACCAAATGAAAGTAAAAATCCAGCATCAAAAATATATAGTGGTTTAAATAGCAAAATTAAAATTGCACACAAAGATAATGAAGTGAGTTTATCATATTTTCTGCCAACAACATTTGAAAATATAAAAATCAAACTCATTAAACTTGCTCTTACAACCGAAGGCGAAAAATTGCAGATATAACAATAAAAAGCGAGCAAGATAAGTAAAATAATAAAGTTATATTTTTCTTTTAACCTAAATTTCTTGAGAATAAAATTTATGCAAAGAATAATAATTGAAATATGTAGTCCACTTATTGCAAGTAGGTGGGCAATACCACTTGAAGAAAAAGAATTTTTTATATCTTTGTTAAGTGTACTTTTATCTCCAATTATCACACTTTTAATAACTCCACCAATGTCGCTATCAAAATGTGTTTCAACAAAATTATTAAAAGCATCATGTATTTTTTCATTGAGTTTTTTGTAACCATTTTTTATTGCAATAACATTATTAATCGTAGTTTTATATGGTGTGTCATTTTTATAATAAAAAGAGTTAAATCCATCATCATCAAAAAGTTGAACTTTGGTTATTTTATTTTCAAAAACAATTATATTGCTTTGTTTAATTTCATCATTGTTTAAAGTTGCAGTAATTTTAAATGGTTTATTGTTCCCATTTATTTTTACATCATCTAAAATGCAGGTAGAAAAGTTTGTGTAATTTGTAATGCTTTCAACTCTTGCTTCTATTAAAACACTTTGCGAGTAGTCTATTCCTGAAAAAGTGTAAAATCCCAAGAAATAATAACCAATACCAAAAACAAAAACACAAAAAAGCAGAGTAAATCTTTTAAAACATTTGTATTTTATACAAACAAAAAGTAGTGCAAATATTATTAAAGATAAAAAGATAATATATGGAATAGATAAATCAAAAATATATCTTGCAAAAACAAGTGCAAGCATAAAAGATATTGCACAAAAGAAAATTATTCTAAAATTTATCTTTTTCATTAGTATATATTTTTATTATAAACACAATATAAAAAAATTCCAACTTCTTTAAATAAAAACATTTTTGTTAATGCTTGCAAAATTAAGAAAAATTTGGTACACTATGTGCGTTAAAAATATGGCCTTATGGTCAAGCGGTTAAGACGTCACCCTCTCAAGGTGAAATCACGAGTTCGATTCTCGTTAAGGCTACCAAAAAAAATCTAGCAAACGCTAGATTTTTTTATTACATTTTTTCTGGTGCATTTATGGATATTGTTTCAAGTGCATTTTTGATTACAGTTTTTACACAAGTTACAAATGCCATCATTGCTTTTGTGTGTTTTTCATTGTTTGTATCAACAAGTTTTATGTCTGCACTCCAAATTGAATGGAAAAGTGAAGCAAAATCTTTAAGGTAGTCAACAATCATATTTGGTGCATGCTTTTTTGCTGATGACAAAATTACTTGTGGGTATTTTGCCATAAACACAACAAGTTCTTTTATTAACTTGTTTGGCTCTTGCATAAAATCGTTTAAATCTTCTGGATTATATTCATATTTGTAACCAAACTTTGATTCAAAATTACGAAGCACAGAATTTGACCTTGCGTACGCATATTGAATATAGTAAACAAGATTTTCTTTTGATTTTTCTTTTACTTTTACAAGGTCAAAAGTCATTTGGGTGTCTGGGCTTTTTGAAAGCATAAACAATTTTAATTCATCAACATTAATTGTTTCTGCAACATCACGAAGAAGTACAAATGTTCCTTTTCTTTTTGACATCTTAAATGGTTGGCCATTCTTTTCAAGCGCAACCATTTGACAAAGCACAACTTCCAAGTTTGCTTTATGTTCACTTAAAGCATCAACTGCACTTGTAATTCTTTTTACATAACCACCATGGTCTGCACCAAAAATATCAATAAGTTTTGTGTAACCCCTGTCAACTTTATATTTATGATATGCAATATCAGATGCAAAATAAGTTGTTGTTCCATCTGGTCTTTTTACAACTCTGTCTTTGTCATCGCCAAATAGGGTAGAACGGAAAAGAGTTTGGTCTTCGCCAGAATATTTTGATTCTTCTTGTTCTTCTTCGTTTGCACTTTTACCAACAGGAGCATCAAGTTTACCTTTGTAGATATAATAAAGTTTTTCGGTGTTTCCATTTTCATCTGTTACTTCTTTATACTTGTCTGCCAAATAGTTTATTGCTTCATCAATTTTGCCTTGTTCAACAATATCTGTTTCTGAAACAAAAGAATCATATTCAAGACCAAGAAGTTTAAGGTCAGCCCTAATTACATCCATCATTGCCAAAACGATTTCTTTTTTAAAGTCTTTGTAAAATTCATCTTCACTTAAATTGATAAATTTGTCGCCACATTTGTTTGCAAAAATTTTTGCATAGTCAACCAAGTATTCACCAGGGTAGCAACCTTCTGGCATATTTTCATTTGTGTGAAGTCCAAAGTTTTGTTCATATCTAAATTGAACAGATTTTACAAGTGTTCTAATTTGAACGCCATAGTCATTTATATAGTATTCTTTTGTAATGTCATAGCCTGCTTTTTGCATAAGTTTTGCAATGGCAAGTCCAAGAATTGCACCACGACAGTGTCCAACATGAAGTGGACCAGTTGGGTTTGCTGATATAAATTCAAGCAAAACCTTTTCTTTTTTATCTCCATCACCAAAATGTTCTTTTTCATTCTCAATATCGGCCAAAAAGTGTTCCCAAATTTGTGGTTTGAATGTGATATTGATATATCCATTAATAGCATTTGCTTCTTGAACAAAATCAAGCACTTTAATTTTTTCACAAAGTTCATTTGCAATATCAAAAGGTTTTTTGCCAAGTGCCTTTGAAAATACCATTGCAACATTTGTTGAATAATCCGAACCAGTTTGAATTGGGGGGATAACAAATTTTATTGCATTTTGTAATCTTTCATTTTGTGTGTAAGCACAACCTAGATAATCTTTTATAACGACCAAAAGGTCATTGTCTACTTTTTTAAATAAGTCCATAATTTCTCCATATCTTTTGTTAGTCTATTGAACCATTGGTAAAATGTATAGTTCTTTTGCAAACTTTCTTTAAAAGTTCTTCATCACTTGTTGCAACCAAAGTTGTAACTTTTTTGTCTATAAATAATTTTTTGATGAGTGTTACAATGTAATTCTTTTGTTCATCATCAAGTTTCTCAAAAATATCATCAACAAGAACTATATCAAGTGGGCGAAGGGTAAGTCTTGCGATTGAAATAACATATTTCTCAAAAAGTGTTAAATCTTTTGCTTTTGTGTTGCGATATTTTTCAAGACCAAACTCAATTAGACAAGTGTTTATTTTGTTTTCTATGTCAACAGGTTTAACTTTTCTTGAAGATAAAACATATTTAAGATTTTCATAAACAGTTTTATTTTCCAAAAAAACTGGGGCATAAGAAATATAACCAAGACTAATATCTGTCTTAAAATCAAGTTTTTTTAGTGAAATATCTTTTATATAAACTTCGCCTTTATCAAATTTTTCAAGTTTTGCAAGAACACGAAGAAGTGTTGTTTTTCCACTGCCTTCATTGCCAACAAGCGCAACACTTTCGCCTTTTTGAATTTTTATATTTATGTCATAAAGAGCATAATATTCTCGTATATATTTAAGATATAAGTTTTTTATTTCTATCATAATTTCACCTATAAATAAATATACTACAATTTTTTCAATTTTCCAAGTATTTTGTGTATTTTAGTCTTTGTTGGACTTTTTTACATCAAGGTCAAAAGATTTTGAAATATCAAAGATATTGAGTAGGGAAGATTTGTATTCGGAAATTTCCCCAGCAACAACTTTAAGTGTTAAAGTAAAATCATTTTCGCTGTTAATGATAAAAATTTTTGACACTGAATTTTTGTATGCGGTGTATTCAAATTTTTCATTTTTTGCATCAGCCATTAATCTATATAAACTATAATAAGTGTCTTTTTCTTTGAGTGTTATCTTTACAAAATCTTCTAGTTCTTTTTTAATTACAAATTCGGTGGTATCTGTATTTGATTTAATTAAAATGTCAAAACCTTTATCAAAATATCTTTTTTCTTCTTCAAAGGTAACTTTAAATGTAATATCAGTTGAACCTGAATTTGTTATATTTGTAAAGTTTGCACACATATGATGTTCGTTAGCTCCACATGCTGATACCATAAACATTGCAAATGATAAAACGATTATAAATAATTTTTTAAGCATAAAAAATACTCTCCTTTATAGAGAGTATTTACTATTTTTAAAATTTAAAACATAAATTAAACATTACATTCAATAAGTCCAAGTTCACCATCTTTTCTGTTGTATAAAATGTTTACTTTGCCTGTTTCAGCATTAAGGAATACAAAGAAATCATGTTCCAAGTTTTCCAAAAATTCTTCTGCATCATTGATTGTGAGTGGATCAAGATTAAATGATTTTTTCTTGTAGATAGTTTTTTCTTTCTCTTTTGGTTCTTTATCCAAAAATTCATATTTTGGTAAATCAAATGCACCTTTTTTAAGTTTATCACGATTTTTTGTTGAATATTTGATAATTTGCTTTTCAATTTTTGGCAAAACTATATCAATATTTTCATACATATTTTCGCCATATGTTTCACTTCTATAAATATTACCTTTGTTTATAATTGTAAGTTCAAGTTTAAATCTTTTACCTTCTTTTGCACATACAACTTTTGCGATTGCATCATCATTAAAATATCTATCAAGTTTTTCTATTTTCTTTTCAAATAATGCACGAAGTCTAACTCCTACATCATAATTCCTTTCAATAATTTCTATTTTCATAATTGCCTCCCTTTGATATCTGTATTATAGCAAAGAAAAATTAAAAAACAAAACAAAACTTAATGATTTTATTCAATATTTAGTTTTTAAAAGTTGTTAAAATTTAGTATTTTAAAAAATTTAACACAAATAAAAAAATTATCATAATATATATTGACAAATTTTTTTAAGGCGAGTAATATAAATATTGTATGAAAAAATTTCAACAACAACAACAAAATATTCTTTTATTGTAAATATTTGTTACAATTGTTTTGTTGTGTAAAAAATTAAAAAAGTAAGAACAACCAAAGCAAATTTGGTTGTTTTTTTGTTTAAAAGGAGAATTTTATGAAGTCAAAAACGGAAAAATTATTTGGAGAATTTGTATTTAGTGATAGAGTTATGAAAAAATATCTCGACATATTCTCATTTCATACATACAAAAAAATAAAAAATGAAGGTGGAGCATTAACTTATGATATTGCACAAAAAATAGCAAAATCAATCATGAAATGGGCAAAAGATAAAAAAGCATCTCATTATACTCATTGGTTTATGCCACTAACGAATCAAAGTGCAGGGAAACAAGTGTCTTTTATTGAACCAACAAAAGCTAATAAGTTTATAGAAAAGTTTTCGGCAAAAGATTTGATTAAAGGTGAAACAGATGCATCAAGTTTTCCTAATGGTGGAGAACGAATGACATTTGAAGCAAGGGGATATACAGTTTGGGATTACACTTCGCCAATTTTTATAAAAGAAGATAGTGCAAAAAATAGAGTTGTATATATTCCAACTGCATTTTGCTCATATAATGGAACATGTTTAGATGAAAAAACACCATTATTAAGAGCCCTTGAAAGCCTTAGTGAAAATTCAGTTAAATTAATTCATGTTTTGGGTTACAAAAATGTTAAAAAAGTAAATTTGAGTGTCGGAGCAGAACAAGAATACTTTTTGATTAACTCAAATGATTTCAATAAGCGTTTTGATTTAAAAATTGTTGGAAGAACTTTGCTTGGAGCAAAGCCTGTAAAATCACAAGAGTTGTGTTCTCATTATTTTGGTGTTATTGAAGATAAAATAAGCATATTTATGAATGAAGTAAATAACACATTATGGAAAATGGGAATAAGTGCAAAATTGCAACATAACGAAGTTGCACCAAATCAATATGAAATTGTCCCAATTTATAGTTTGGCAAATATTAGTTGCGACCAAAACTATTTAATACTTCAAACAATTAAAGAAACTGCAAACAAATATAATATGACTGCACTTTTTAGCGAAAAACCTTTTAATGGAATTAATGGAAGTGGTAAGCATGCTAACTTATCAATTAGCACAGATACTGGTATAAATTTGTTTGATTTAGGACTTGATGATAGATTATTATTTTACACATTCTTTGTTTGTATGGTGTCTAGCATAGACAAATATAATAAGTTAATAAGGTTATCAACTGCATATAGAGATAATGATTTAAGATTGGGTGGAGATGAAGCCCCACCTGCGATTGTGTCTGCGTTTGCAAGTGATTATGTATTAAATTCATTAAATATGTTTTTTGATGATAAAAAACATTTTGACAAAAAGAAATATTTGGATACAAAAGTAAAAAGTTTGCCACAAGCACAAAAAGATTATTGTGATAGAAATAGAACTAGTCCATTTGCTTTTGTTGGTAATAAATTCGAATTTAGAATGGTTGGTTCAAGTCAGTCTTTGGCATTCCCTTTAACTTGCATTTCAACATCTCTTTCAAAAATGATTAAAGATTTGTATGGTAAATTAAAAGATAAAGAAAATGTTAGAGAAATATTAATAGATGAATTAAAAAATCTTATAACATTGCATGGTAAAGTTATTAACAATGGAAACTGTTATGACAAAAATTGGAAAGATGAAGCACTTTCAAGGGGACTTATTGAATATAAAGATGGTTTAAGTGTTTATGATAAATTATTAGATGATGACATTGTTGAATTATTTAAAGACACTAATGTATTAAACAAAGATGAGTTATGTTTAAGAAAACAGGCATTAACATCAAAATATATAAATACAATAAAACTTGAAGCAAAAACAATGTTGGAAATGTTAAACAAACAAATTTTCCCAGCAATTAACACTTATATAAATTCATTATCTGTGCTTATGTCAAATTCAAATGCAAGAACAAAAACATTAATGACAATTACAAAACTTTATGAAGAATTATATAAGCAAGCATTAAAATTATCTACTTTGACTTTTGAAAAATTTAGTGAAGATATTGAATTTATAAAACTAGAATTTTTACCACAAATGTCAAAGGTAAGAAGTGTGTATGATGAAATAGAAAAACTTTTGCCATCAAATTTGTTAGATATTCCAACTTACAATGATATGTTATATTAGAAAAAAACACAACAAGTTTTGTTGTGCTTTTTAATCAAGATATTCTAATTTTTTACCATAAAATTCTTCATAAGTTTTGATATTGAACTCCATATTTTGTTCTTGCATATATTTAATATTTTCTTTATCTGTCAAATTATCTTTGGCATAAATAGGTTTACCAATATGAAGAATAAATTGTTTTTTGTATATTCCATTCTTTTTCTTTCTTAAATTCTTAAAAGTAAAAAACATAGGGACAATAGGGACATTGTTTTTAACTGCATAAAAATATGCACCATTATATAGTGGTCTTGGTTTTTCATAACACCACCAAAGTGAGCCTTCTGGGTAAAATAAAACAAAATTGTTTTTGTTAAGATAATTTGTTATTGCACTCGAAAAATGTCTTAAACTTGGCAAACTTTCTCCAATGGGCATAATCCCAGCTCCACGCATACATTTTCCAAGTAAACTTTTGTAATTGTTAAAAGGTGCAACAGTTATTCTTAATTTGTGATGACCAACTGCTCGTTTTATTAAAATTGAATCCATATTGTTGATATGATTTGAAGTTAAAATTGCTTTTTTAAGTCCTTTCAAATTTTCTTTGCCAACAACTTTAAATCTAAAATATGGTGGAATAACAAACTTTGCAACATTAAATAATGTCTTTCCAAACAAACAACCTGTTTGAGTAAAAAACCCTTTTTGCATATAATCGTAATTATCAGCAACTGGTAAAATCTTTTTTGTGTTGGGTGGGGTTGTGTGTGCAGAAAAATCTTTTACTCTTTCACATTCATCAATTCTTTTTAATATTTCGACTTTATTCATTTTTATCAAGTACCCTTTTTTATCTTATGTAAATTTTTAAAAATAATTGTATTATAGAGTATATATGTAAATAAAAAAACTATCAAGAGAAAAATTAAAAATGTATTCTCAAAATTAATTCTATTTTGACTTACCATAAAATTTAAACTCTATTTAAAATAGAATTAGGTTTTTTGTTTGAGTATTTTGCTTAAAAATGTTAATATATTTATATGGAAGATATAAAACAAAACATATCAAAAAATTTAATAATGCTTAGAAAAAATAAAAAATTAACTCAAAAAGATGTTGCAAGAGAGTTTAATTATTCAGATAAAGCAGTGTCAAGATGGGAAATTGGTGATTCTATGCCAGATATTGATGTGTTATTAAAACTATGTGAATTTTATGGCGTTGAGTTTGACTGGTTAATTCATTCGCACGAAGAAGTACCAAAACAGAAAAATAATATAAAAGCCCAAATAAAAATTGCGATTGCATTACTTTTGGTTGTCAGTTGTTATACTTTGGCAACAATTATATTTGTTTACAATATTTTAATAAATCAATCAAACACTTGGAAAGTTTTTGTAATTGCAACAAGTATTGCACTTTTAATTTCAATATTTTGTAGCAGAAAATGGTGGAATAGAACTTGCACTTTTACATTGTCTTCGCTTTGTATATGGTCGATTTTGGCATCTGTTTTTGTTGTTCTGTTACCACGAACTATTGCATGGCCAATATTTTTGCTAGGAATACCGCTTCAAACAATTATTGTGCTTATTTTTATAATCACAAAAGATATAACTCAAAAATGATGTAATCTTGACAAATTTCAACATTATTATTATACTAAAAGTATGGAACAAAAATATTATTACGATGCAACAAATGGTTATTCCTTTGATAGTTATGTAAAATTTTTTAAAAGTTTAAGGCAAAAAGGTAATGCCAAGTTTGTTTACATATTAAGGGAAAAGGATTTACTTAAAGGCGACTTAAATTGTCAAATAGAAAATATTAATAAAATTATTGAGTTAATGACAAAAAATGGAATAAAAAAAGATGAGTTTATCATTTCTTTTTTGCATGATAAAACTTTAAAAACAAATTCCAATGAAAGTTGTAAAGTGCTATATGAATTGGAAAAGCATTTTGATGGTTATCATTTGGGTATTGAGTCAGGAGATGTAACATGGTCAAGTGAACAAATTATAAATGCAAACAAAAAAATAGAAGACATCGTTAAAGAAGTAAAAAGTAAAGATTTGTCAAAACTTGAACAACTATTTTTGGTATACACAATTATTACTCAAAAAATATACAAGGAAGCATCAAGTATTGAAAGTTTGTACACTTCAAGAGAAGTTTTTGGAGTATTGAACTCTGACAAAATTGTCTGTGTTGGTTATGTTGAACTGCTTAAAGAGATAATGGCAAGGCTTGGACTAGGAAATGATATACAGATTTTTTCGAATAAAGTTAAATTGCCGAATAAGAATAGAACAGAATATCACGAAACTTGTATTATTTATTTAAAAGATGAAAAATACAATCTTGACGGATACTATTATTGTGATCCGACATGGGACTCAAAACGAGATGGCGACACAAGTATAAGATTAGCATATTTTATGTTGCCAATAAGAGAAATAAGAAATATAAATTCCTTGATACAAACATATCCAATAAGGTATGATACAGTTGAACACATAACAGCAACATACAACAATATTGCGACATATCACAGACCTCAATATGCTGACCAAGTAAGCCTTGGCCAAACTAGCGTTGTATTAACGGAAACTTTTGAAGAATTTTTGAACAACGACAAAAGGTTGAGGGCATTGATAGGTAAAGAAAATGAATTTACAAATTTGCCAATAAAGGACATATATAAAAAATCCCCACAATTTACATATTCCTTAATAAGGCAAAGAAGCAAAGAATATTCGCTGGACACGATGCTAAAACTTATTAAAAATGTGTTAAAGGCAACAAATAAAGATGATACCGATGAAATAATAAATCAAAAGGTTTGTCGAATATATAAAGACAATTATTATACAACGCAACAAAAGTTTGGGAGAAATGCATTCTCAAGTTTTTCATTATATCAAAATAGAATGGCGTTAAATAATAAAAATTTAGATAAATCAACAAAAGAAATTTTGTTAAGTGTAATACCAAAAAATAAAGAAAAAGAGATGTGATAATCTCTTTTTTTTGAACGGTGAATGAAAAAGTAAAAGTATAAAGAATATTTTATAGAATAAAATTTTCTAATAAATCTATAAAAGCGAAACCATACTATAAAGGAAAGCACCCACAAAACTCCTTAGCGAAGTGGAGTTTTCGATTGGTGGGTAAAAAGAAAAAACACGCCCAAAAGATGAAAATTTGAAATGATAATTTCAAATCAAATCAAAAGGGCGATGTTTTTTCTATGGAGCAAGTGATGAGAATCGAACTCACGACCAAAGCTTGGGAAGCTTTTGTTTTACCACTAAACTACACCTGCATCATAGTACAATATATTATAACAAAATTTTTTTGTCAAATGATTGATATATTTATTTGTTATAACCTTAATTACATATGTGTACAAAAATGCAAGTATTGACCACATATTTGTTTTGTGATAAAATAAAAACGAAGGGAATATGAAAAAAGAAATCAAATTTTATTATCCGGCAATATATGCAGAAGTCAACAATGATTTTGACAAAAATATAAAAGATTACAAAGAAAAGTGTAAAGAGTTGGGGCGAACTGATATTAAGTTTGTATATTTATTTGAAGAAAAAGAATTACAATTCGATTCAGAGCCTTTCTTAAATAAAAGTCTTGAAGATAGAATTGAAAATGCTTATCGCAAATTAAAATGGAAGATAAACAAAGATAATATTATTATTTCATTTAGGCATAGTTCAAATGCATATGTTGATAGCAATGTAACTTGTAAAAGGTTATATGAGTTAGCACAAAAATACCCTTATATCAATTTGGGGATAGAAGATGCCGATATAACTTGGGGAGTTTATGACATAATAAAAGCAAATCAAAAATTGGATGATATTGCTGACAAAATTAAAAAGTTAGATTTATCACCAGCAGAGCAATTGCTTATGGCATATTTTGATATCACAAGTATACCATATCAAAAAGAAAGTGATGATGAGAACAAGAATATTTCAAGAGCAATATATTCAATACTAAATTCTAATAAAATTGTTTGCGTTGGATATGTTGAGTTACTAAAAGAAATAATGGCAAGAATTGATAAAAACAATGTTGTAATGTTTGAGAATTTTCTAATGGTAAATGAAAATAACATAGACTATAGTCATATGACAGCAATTGTTTACCTTAAAGATGAAAAATATAATTTGAATGGATATTATTATATTGATCCAACTTCCGACACAAAAAGGAAAAATGAATCTAATAAGTTTGCATTGGCTTCATTTTTGGTACCTCTTGATATGTTAAAATATTCATTTTATGAACTAAAAACTGATGAGATGACAGAAAAACGTGGAATTGCACAATTAATGAATGTGTTAGATTCAAACGCAAAATTAAGTTATAACTATATAACTGATATACCTAGTTCGGTAGTGGATGAAGATGCAAGACCAAACAGAAGTCTTTTGAATCATATGATAAACAATTGCATTGAATTGAGAAGGAAGTATAACATTAACGATGAAATAAAAATGTCAAAAGAAATCGACAAAAAAGTAAGGAAAGATTTGTTGGATGACCACGAGTTATGCTTTAATTGTTTAAAATCTCAAAGTAAACCAATAGAACTTGGTCAACTAGTAGCAATGATTCTTGCTGTACTAAAAAAGAATAACTTTACAAAGGAAGAAGCATATTCAAGGGTAAAATACATTTTAAAAAATAATAAGACAAAAGAAGAAAAATTCTTTATCAAAAACAAATTGTCTCGCTTTTCGTATGACAATCTAAAAAGATTCTGTGAAAGATATCCAGAATTTAATATATTTGAAAAACAAACAACAACTCAAAATAATTGTAAAAAAACAGAAATGGAACAAACTTGTTAACAAAAAAAGACTGGGTGAATTACACCAGTCTTTTTTAGTTATTATTGTTATCTTCATC
>CAMEUD010000001.1 GCA_945937975.1 uncultured Clostridia bacterium | reverse complement strand
TCAAACCAAGTTGATTTCTACGGATATTTTTCACAATAATATCAATAGTCTCATCTTGACCAATAACATTATTCTTGAGTTCAATAGGCATCTCTTTTAAAAATTCTGTTTGATTTTTAGATAGTTTAGACATTTTAACACCAACAATACTTCCGATGGCCTCAAGAATATCATGTTCACTTACATTGATTATTTCTTGTTTTGATTGATACTTATCAATTGATTTATTTAATTTTTCAATTTTTTTATTGATTTCTTCACATTGAACATAATTATTATTCTGTAAAGATTCAGCCAAATCCAATTTTAATTCATTAATTTTTGCATTTAAATTTTGAATTTTTGTATTTACTGATTTTTTACTACTAATTGATGCACAAACTTCATCTAATAATAATTCACCCTTTAGTGGAAATGGTTTATCTTTAATGTATTTATCTGCACATTTACAAATGATATTTTCAATCCCTTCAGGTAATTTTAAATTAAAATGTTCTCCGTAATCATCAATTTCATTTTTTAGAATCTCCGCACTTTGTTCTTGTGTGAGTTCTGTTAATTTAATTGTAGTGAAATTATCTAAAAGATATTGAAAATTTTCTTCAATTTGTTTATATTCATCATTTGTAGTCGTGGCGATAACACGAATGTTAGAATCTTTAATCGCTTTTGTAATATTGTTAAACAATAAGTATCCACCATTACCATAACAATTCTGATTCAATAAATGACCCAAATTATTAATATTTAGAATAATATTATAATCAGTTTGTTCAGCAGCATAAATTATGTCACCAATTATTTTTGTAAATTCATTTGTTCCAGAAATTGTTTTTAAAATTTCATCATAATCAACAGTCATAACAATTTCATTACTTAACTCTTTCGTGAGTCGTTGTATATAACCTTCAATTATTGAAACTTTACCACATCCCTTATCACCAACTAATAATACAGACCTATATCCATTTTTGTGCATAATGTTATAGATTCTGTCAATTTCATTATCTCTAAATAAAATATCATCTCTACCACTAAAAATATAAGTCACTTTATTCAAAGAATCAATCAAATCTTGAATATCTGTTGATGAATTGTTTTCAACAATGTCTTTATAGATTTTCCCCATATTATATATTAATAATTCTGAATTAAATATAACAAAAGAGTATGTAATAAAACTCTTGTTTTATATTATTTCTGAATTTCCATTTGTAATTCATAAATGTTCGCCAGTGCAACAATAACTGGATCAATACAATTTTTTAAATTCATTTGATATTTGGCATTAAGTACCGCAATAATCGGAAGTTTACCTATAAGATTAGGTTTGGACTTCATAATATATTCCATAAATGGGTTACCAAGTGATGCGACAACCTCATCAACACAATTTGAATAGTTCTTCATTACAAATTTGTAGTTTTCAAGAGGATTGTCTTTTGTGATGATCATATCATACAGTTCAGCAAATTCACTGGTTGAATCTTTGATATCAGATTCTGTTAAATTGGTCTTACCTTCAAGATAATATTTCTGTAGATGATTAACGATTGAACGCATATCAGGGTAATAATTTTGAATCATTTTTACCGCTGCCATTTTATCAATTGTCATACCTTCAGACTTGCAAATGTCAATAACTCGAAGTATCTGACCCTTCTTAATCTCATTTGTTTCTTCTGATGTGAAATTAAAATCAATCATCTGGAAACGAGACTTAATAGGATCTGGTATCTTGTTTTCATAATTTGCAGTTAAAATGAATCTTGTATTTGCGGCATATTGTTCCACTGTTGCCCTCATACCTTGCCACGCTTGTTGACTAAACCCATCACACTCATCAATCAAAACAATTTTTATTGGATTGTCATAATGAAGAATTGATTGATTCAGTGCGAAATCTGTAATCTTTGTTCTAATAGTATCAATAGAGTTTTCTGTTGAACCATTAATATAAAGTGTATTGTGACCAAATTGATGACATAGTGCTTTCGCTGTAGTAGTTTTACCAATACCAGCGGTACCATAAAATAACATATTCATCTTAACACCATCTTCAAGCATTGTCTTAATTCTCTTTGGTAAAATACACCCATCTAAAGTATTGGGACGATATTTTTCTGTCCACAATATTGTGTCTAAATTTTTTACTGACATATATAATTACATTTTAATATCTTTAATAAGATAACAATTTTTCCTTAATCATAGATTCTTCACTGAAATCTTTAAAATGTTCACAACCTTCTGATTCTGTAGGGGAACATTTCCAATCTCTTTCTAAAAGTTCTTCTTTAAGTTGTTCATTTTTAATACCAATATGATTAAACATCTTCTTTTTATCACAAGAACATATAACCACATTTAATTTACAAGAACCGTTAAATTCACGACCATCATATCCATAACCATCTAACCATTCAATCAATTCTGTTGCTGGTTCAAGACCATTGTATTCAGTATGATAATGTTTACATTTCCAACACAATGGTCTTATATTTGGGTTCTTCCTACATCTCCTTTCATGAAGTGTCATTGCACCAGCGGACTTACTTATCCTCCCACAATGTTCACATTCATATACTTTCTTTTCGTATAGTTTCATTTTATCTTTTTTTAATTACACTGCAAATATACAAAAAATATTTGACATAACAAAATAAAAATAACAAAAAAAAAGAGTGATATGATAATACTTGAGATATGATGGAATGAAAAAGGAAGGAAAATCCCTTCCTGATATTAATAATTTGTTACAATAATGTGTTTTGTGTGTTTATTATCATAATTACCTCTTGCTTGATACATATATGTTTTATCATATTCAATTATATTAAAATCCTTATATAAATCCATTATGTAATCTGTTTTACCTATTGCCATTAACCATTTACATTTACATTTTTTAAGACATTCCATTAATCTCTTATGATCATCTTTTGTAAAACTATTTTTATCATAATCTGTAAATGTAGAATCATATGGTGGATCTAAAAACATAAAATCATCATTTCCATATGTATGATTACTTATAAAATCTTCAAAATCTAAACACTCAATACTTATTTGATTAAAGATATTTCTCACATCAATATTTGATATTGCGTTTATTTTACATTTAAAACATTTAGAATTATATCCAAATCCTCCATATGGTACATTAAAATCACCAGAAGAATTATATCTAAACATAGATCCAAAGCAGAATTCACGTATAAATAACCAATGAGAACTCCTTTCATATATAGTATATTTGAGCTTATTATTATGATTATTCCAATCATTATACATATCTCTTATTGTAAAATAAAATGCTTGACATATACTTGTTGTTATACAATTATATACAGTATCTTCAATATCAAACTTTAATTCTTTTTTAGAAAATCTTTTATATTTATCATTGATTGACAATACAATTTTATCAATCAATGAAAATCCATGAAAATCATAATCACACACATTTATTTTATTTTTAATATAGATAAAAATATCATCATCTATAAATTGTTCTTTGTTATGATTACATAACATTTCTGCAAATTTCATACCATACATATTAAAAAACTCTTCTGAAAAATCTTTAATATACTCCCATGCATTATATAGTTTCTCTAATTCATTAATAAAATCCTGTGATTTCACAGATTTATAGAAGTCAATTAAACTATCAGAATAATCATTTATATATGTATTACCCAATATATTATGTTCATTAACTAAATTGAAAAATACTCCACCTGCTCCAAAAAATGGTTCAAAATAGTTTTCAATCATTTTTGGAAAAAATCTTTTAATATTATTATATTCATTAAATTTTCCGCCTGGATATTTAAATAATGGTTTCATTTTACATATAATTATTTATTATAAAAATAACAAAAAAAGAGAGTAAAAAACACTCTCTTTGTATTATTTACCAGTACTCCCAAAACCACCAGAACCTCTTACAGAATCAGAGAGTTCATCAACTACTTTACTCTCAACCATAGGATAAGGAAGGACAACCATTTGACCAACTCTATCACCAACTTCATATGGTGCAAATTTCAATGCTCTCTTAACATTCACTTTTCTTGTAATCCACTCCCAAAAAGACTTCCTATAAGGATTACGGTTTTTAAAACGGAATTGGATTTCACCTCTATAAATTGCTGAATCCCCAATACCCACATGATTAGTGAGATATGCTTCTGTCTTACAATTTGAACTTCTTGGGAACAAGAATGCTCCAAAACCATAATCGGATTCCATAGCGATACCCGTATGGTAAATATAACAATCATGTTCTACATCATATTCCAAGTCAATTGCAGTCATATCCATTCCAACATCACCATAATGTGCATATGAAGGAATTACAGCATTTTCATCAAGTTTCTTAAATTTAATATTAACGATTTTCATATCTATATATATAATTTATTTCTTTATATAAAGCATCTATAAATTCATCTAGTGTATTAAATGAATGTAAATGTGTACCAATCTCTTCATAATTTACAACTTCACCATTTGGAGATTTAATAGGTTTAAATATTTTTGGATTCGCATATATCGAACCATCATTTTGTCCATTAGGACCATTATGACTATTTTTAAATTTATTATATTTAATAACTACTAATTGTTTATCTGTATGGTTTATAAACAAATAATAAAAGGGTCTATCTTGATAAATACCATATCTTTTATACATGCGTTCTACGTCCTCACCCCTAATAGTGATAGATGTAGACTGAAATGTATTTCTGTTTTTTTCATCTCTATCTACACCATTACTACAGATTTTCATTTCAAGATATACCCTACCATCCATAAGTGTGAAATCTGGTGCAAGTGATGCATTTGTAACTAATTCCAAATTCATATCTTGTTCATTGATGATTAATGGTTTATCTGGATGTTTTTTATTATAAAAATCAATCATAATTGATGTGAATAAACCATCCATTAATAGATCTTTTGATGTACAATACGGAGTTCTGTCTTTTAAACGATATTGGTTAAATGTACTTGATATATTGTAATACTCAACCCAAGAGTCATAGTAGTTCTCATATAATTCCTTACTGTTTGTTGTGTTAAATAAAACACCTTCTATATATGAAGGATATTGTTTATTTCTTAAATATTCAATAATCTTATCTGTATCATACCCCCAACTTTTGAGAAGTTTTAGTCGAGTATTATATACATATAAAATATTATTTCCTAATTCATCATAATATGGTTTTTTATTATTCATAACTTATTATTTTTAATAATTTATTAATTCTTTATAAAAATATGACATAACATCTACGACGATGGAATTACCAGCCAATTTACATAATTTCGTATTATCCAATCCCATATCAACAAGTTTTTGAACATCATCATATTCAACCCCTATTAATCTCATTTCTTCAACTCCAGTCATTTCTCGTACTTTATACACCCCATTCTCTTTAACAAAAATGAGTGGTGCATAAACTAATGTAAATGTGGGTGCACAACCTTTAGGTGAATATATTCTTGTTGATTGTGGATTAGGAAATGTTTCTCTATCTGTTCGGATATTACCTATCTGTAGAATTTGATTATACATACCAACATCAACTTTTTTATTTTTTTCACCAAATAAATTAACTTCTATTTCTTCATCAAATGATTTAACAACTTGTGATACGAATTCTGTTTGTTTACCCATTTTAACAACATCCGTATATTTGTCAGAATTTATCGTTCGTGTCACGATTTCATCATCATTTGTTTCACCCGCAAATTGTAATAAATGTGGATTACTATTGACATATTCATCTATACAAACTTGACTAACATAACATTTTTCAGGAATTTCACTTGGCTTCTGTAAAAAGTCATTCATACACTTCTGCAACTTAATTGGTCTTGGAAATTCAAAATCACCTTCTGGATTCAAAATAGAAACCAAGAACACTCTTTCTCTTGCTTGCGGAATTCCATAGTCTGCACCATTTAATACTTTCCAATATGATGTATAACCAAGTGAATCCAAATAAGAAACCCATTTGTCAAATGTTGGTTTGAATTTATTAGACACCAAATTTTTTACATTTTCTAACATCAAGTATTTTGGTCTTTTGATTTCTATCGCCTTCTTACATTCCCATAATAATGATGATTTTGTTCCAGAACCTTCCTCACCACCTTGTTTTAAGCCTGCAATTGAAAATGACTGACAAGGAGAACTATATGTAAAGAAATCAAAATCAGGTACTTGTGACCAATCTATTTTACAGATGTCACCATAGTTTTTATCTGAATATTGAGGAAAAAGAATATTATGTGCGTCAATAGCCCTTTTTTCAATTTCACTCCATCCAACAAGTTCAAATGGGATGCCAGCTTTTTTCAATGCCAAACATTGGCTATCATATCCTGAGAAAGTTGTAAAAACTCTTAATGGTCTATCATTGTTGTATTTCATACACTAAATATAACAAAAAAGGAGATAATATTGAATTATCTCCTTTTTAAAAATGTGGATATGTCTTTATTATTTTTAATTTTTTTCTTTTAATGCCTGTTTTTTTAATATAATCATTAATTTCTGTTTCACTATGAAAATATCCTATTAAAATTTCTTCTTTAAACAGAGCCAACATAAAGTTTTCCATCAATTTATTCTTTCACCAAATTTTATTATATATACTGGTAAATTATTATAATCTGTTAGTTTTGATTTTTTTATCCATTCAAATGTAAATTGTATTGGTTTTATAGATTTATTAAATCGATGATAAAACTCAACTATATCATATTCTTTATTTTCAAGTCTTTTCTGCCAGAATGGCTTTATTTCTCTATAATCATATGTGAGTTCACCGTTTTCTATAAACTTATACCATCTTTCGTTTACAGGTAATCTTAATATTCTTTTCATTCCAATACATCTTTAATATTAAAGCCGAAATGTTTGTTCTTCTCAATTTGGATTTCCAACATTCCTTTTTCTATAATTCTTAATTATTTATGAAAAATGGTTGGTGTTACCAAACCATTTTATTAAATTTCAAATTCATTTACAAACAATTTATGTAAATTATTATGTTTATCAAAATATGAATTGAATGATGCGGATTTCAAAGTTTCTGTTCCATGGTTATATAAATCCCAAGCAGAAAAACCATCAGGATGTAATGTTAAATTATCAAATAATGGACTTGAAATAATTTCCTTTTTCATTCTATTAAGTTCGGTGCCATTCATAACACCATCTACACAAAGCTTACCGACAATTTTATAAATGTCATCATTCGTACAATAAATCTCTTTTAAGCGTTCTCTTACTCTTATGTTTTCAGAATGTTGGTGTTGATATTGTTCAAGACCAATTTTAATCATTTCTTCAACATCTTTATCTGCATTTCCACGATGAACACGCCTTTCGGAAATTTCTCCATGAATCATTCCGTTTGAACAAAGCCACACAACAGATCCAATACCCATACCAAAAGCCATAGAACCATCATAAGAATTTTTAAATCCGATTCTATAACCAAGGTTTTCATCTTCTGATTCAATATCATAAAGTCCTATAAATCGTTTTCCACCCAATGACATTGTAAGGTCTGTTTGTTTTACCTTTAAGTCATATTTGTTTAATTGTTCATGCAAAATATCAAAAATTAACTCATTAGGAACGGGTGTATAACTAATCGTTCTTTTTGGAAGTTCAACATTTCTTAATGTTGCTTCATCACACACATTTGGTAATCTTGTAGGCATAATTATTAAAATTTAATACATCTTAAATATAACAATTTTTTTGTAAAATTATCATAAATAAATTATATATTTGTATGTTATTATGGCTTTTGATAACTCTAATGATAAAAATGATTTAAAACTTGTTAGAATAGACAAAAAAGATAGTATAGGTGCGTTTGTTGAAAAATGTAACTATAATTTCAATCAGTTGCTAATGCATGGTGGTGGTGTACCAGGAAAAGATGGAATTGATGGTGATAGAGGTGCTGTCGGTTTGTCAAGAAACCCAATACATGTTATATCTGACCAATTAGGCCTGACTAATATAGATGATGTTAATGCGTACTTAAATGATGTATTGAGCAATTTAGAAGACTTGAAAGTCGGTGATATAATTCTATGGAATGGTGGATTGTATATTATTTTAGATGATGGTGACAGACTGAAATTAAGTGATTTACTTTTTTCCATTAAAGGTGATAAAGGAGATAGTGGATTGGCAAGTACATTATCAGACTTCAACAAGTATACTATTAATGATGATACATATATGTATTTCAAAAATGATATTGTTGATGATGATAAAAATACATTAAAAATAGTCGGTCTTTCATTGTCAGATAATTTAAATAAACTGTCAAATACAAAAACAGATACATTGAGTGCATTAAATATATATGATAGTGGTATCTCTTTCCACACAACAGACAAAAATTTCAATACAACATTTCATAGTTTTATTAAATCTGATGATAATAAATTAAATATATCATCAATAAAAGATGTTAATATAAATGCTGTAAATAAATTTAATGTTAATTCTAATGTTATAAATATTGATAGTCATGGTGATGGATATGCTTCATCTAATATTAAATCCGAAGGTGATATAAAATTAATTGCCCCAGTTATAGCATTAACTGACCCTGAAAATGAATGTAATATATTATCATTCAGATCAAAATCATTGGATAGTCCAGGAGTATCTATATGTTATAACAAAACAACAGGAACAACTGGTACAAATGAATTGTATATTAATGATAATTCAATCGCGTTGAAATTACATGACATTAACACTCCAAATTTTGTGGCATCAACAAGTATAAATGTTGGTAGGATTAATATACATTCAGAACATGGAAATTATATTGATTTAATAAGTGGTTTGCCAGATGATACGATTAAAGACAAACCCAAATATACAAGATCTTTAGTTAGACTATTATCAAATATAAGCGATCAAGAAAATCCTCAATCTCGAATAGAAATTGAAGCAAATAATGTTGATGTTACAAAGAATAGTAAATTCACATACCATAATGAAGTTGTTTCAACAGTTGATGGTGGATTTTATCAATTTTTAGGTGACACAACTTCAAAAAGAAAACAATCTTATACAAAATTTGAATTACGT
Organism: uncultured Clostridia bacterium; assembly: GCA_945937975.1. Lineage (GTDB taxonomy): Bacteria > Bacillota > Clostridia > Christensenellales > UBA1242 > UBA5893. Next base: position 45,344 of record CAMEUD010000001.1, on the reverse strand, counting down.
CAGCAAATTGGTGCGGTTGATGAAAATATTGTTATACCTGTTGGTGGTATAATAATGTATTATACATTAGATGTGAATCAAATACCTGAACAATTCCATTTATGTGATGGTACTAGAATTGATGATTTAGATTTAAGTAATCGTTATTTTGATGAAGATGAGAAAAAAAATAAACAAGCAATAGATCGTATAAAGTCTTCTTTAAAAGGACTTTTGGGTGATAATTTACCAAATTTAATGAACAAATTTATCTATGGTGCTAGTGATGATCATAAACCATTTACTACTGGAGGTTCAAAGGAGGTAACATTAAAACAAGAGAATCTTCCAGAACACTATCACTATTATTCTGGATCATATATATGGGAAAATTCACGTGAGAATATAAAAAACACATATGGATGTGAAGAGGTTACACACTTTGATAAGGGTTCACAAAGTGGCGGTAGTAGTGACACATTTGTGTATAAAACTGGTCAAAAAGGTCTATTTAATCCACAACCAATACCTATTCAACCAGAATTTATAGCGATACCATTTATAATAAGAATTTATTAATAAAAAAGAGTGAGAAAAAATCTCACTCTTTTTTTTATTTAGATTTTTTTAATACTAAATGTAATCACGAATCGTTCTTCAAAACCATTTGTTAAATTATACACAAGTGTTTTGTCAAATCTATCTACATTTTCTTTACTGATTGAAAACCTATCTGTCTTTTTAAATTCTCCACTTAACAATTTTAAAATACTATCATTAAATGTTGATACATAATCATTTTCTATATTTGTATCATTTATACCTCTTTTTGTTTTTTTGACATATAGGTTGATATTATCAATCTCATATAAATCTATAATATTCTTCTTTACATATTCTTCTATATCATCTTGAAGTGTTTCTTTTGACGCAAAAGAATACTTTGGATTTATATATTTTTTAAATGTCTGTTGTACTTGTTCATTTTCACAGAAATATCGTATAATTCGTTTTCGTAAGAAAAGATAGTAATTGACATTATTTCCATTCACTTCTTTATACATTAATTCATATGGGCAATTATCTGGATTATCAATATAGTCATCATTCCATTCACAACAACCATTAAAATCAGTTATGTCAATTTTTTCAGGAACATGGAAATATTTGCTACCGAACATACATAATCCTTCTTTGAGTCCAGCTATATATGAACATTTCTCTTTTGTTGTTGATGTTATATGGTTTGTAAAATAATTCATATCCCAAGATGAATTAAAAATATTATAATCATCAAAATCTAACGCGTATTCCCCGATAATAGGATATTTAGGTGACAATGTTCGGATAATTTTATCTGAATTCATCGTACTTATTTTGTGGTGATACATATTTTGAATAATACCAAATTTATGATGATTATCTTGATAATTATAATCAAATTCTGAATTTAAAAATTTTTCATTTCTATTATTTTTATAGAATAAAATATCTTTAAATATTGGATTATAATAACCAGAATATCTATTAAGTTGTTTAATATTTAAATTATTTACATCTTTTGGTATGATATCAACACTACCAACAACTCGTTTATTGTTAAACTCAATGATTTTTGGAGTAACATCAAAAATATCAAGAATATTAATAGTTTGTGGTCTTTCGATTGATATTTTAAAATCATCTGTATTATACACAACACATGATTTATAATCATATTTTATGTTTTCATATATTGCATTCGCAGATATACTATTCATAATACTGAACAACCCTTTAGATATTCCATCCATTAAAGTTTGTGGTTCAGCAGTAATATCCTTATCTAATATTGATGTATTTAACGACAAATTAACATAAACATTTTGTTTGGTTTTGATTTTACAACTTGTTATATGATTTTTGAATGAAATGCTTTCATTTTGATAAATAATCTGATTTATATTACTATGTTTATTGATAACAAATTCAACATATTTGTGTAAATCACTATCATCCACACCTGTATAGAATGTTACATTTGTAATTAATTCAGTTGCTAAAGTTTTATCATTCATCATATTTAGCATATTAGACAATATTTTTAACAAAGTAGGAGATGATATTGAAAGATTAGTAATATCATATATTTTATATCCATCACTATCTATTTCTGGTTTATTTAAAAATATATCTTCAAATGGTTGTTTAGTAACTGAAAATATTTTAGTTTCATTATTATATAATTTATCTGTATTAATTTTAAATAAATCATAACAACATCCATAAACATATGATTTGTTAAACATTGGTGGTACATAATCATTAAAAATCTCCAAAGTATTAACAAATATTATACCAACAATAAATTTAAATGTGTCATTTTTTACAAAATATACCTTATTGTGGAATTTTATATCACCATCAAAAGAGAAAGGAATATAAATAAATGAGAATTTATAGTCATTGTAAATTGGACTATTATATTCAATGCCATCTCTTCTTTCAGTAATAGTAAATTTTACACCTCTAAACAATGTTGATGCCGCTATATTATTAGAACCAAATTTAAACTTTGAATATTTTTTTTGTATTTTTGAATTGTCTGTATTTTTGTGTAAAAACAATTCATCAAAAACATTCATATCTGTATTTTGAAACAGGTTTAACCATTTGTTTTTTAAAGTATCAAATGTTAAATCAGTATTAGGTACTAAATTATGATCATTTATATATTGATATTCATTTTCTTTTAAAGAAATATTATTTGATACTAAATAATATGGTAATGAATGTGTGAAATTCATTATACTTGGTCTAATAAAATATAAATTTGCAGATAAGTTACTTAGACCAAACACTTTATTCATATTAAGTCTATATGGATTTTCACAACTATCAACACCATCAATATATGACCATTTTGTGATATATGGAACACTTTTACTAATTGTACACAATTCTGGTAGTAAATGTTCATAAAATGTATGATATTCATTTACAATAGTTTCTCCTGATGTATTATACAATCTATTAACATTTATATGATCGAAAACACCAGGTTTTATGTTTTTATATGAATCTGGTACATCCGTATTATTGTTACTGCCTGGATTATTTGGTTCTTCTGGTTCATCAGAATTATCTGATTCATCAGAACTGTCTGAATCATATGGATCAAATGGATCTTCTGGCCTTTCTGGATTAGGTCCGGGACCAGGAACAACTTCAGAAGATTCACCACTATTCATAGTATTATTTGAATTCTGTGTTGTACTTCTTGATTTTCGTTTTAAAGATGAATTGCTTTCAACAGATACATTTTCATCGGTGTTATTATTTAATAATAATGATCTTTCTAATTTTGATATTTCCAATTGAAAATTAGAATCATCACCATATACGGAATCAATTGTATCAAAATCAAAATCTTTAACGGGATAAAAATTTAATATACCTATTGTTGGAAAAAATTCATCAGCCAACTCAACTTGTTTTGTTTGACCTGGTTTTAGAAATTTACCATTTTTATCTGTTGCAATAACCAAATAATTTTCATCAATATATCCATATTCATTTATATATGGTTTGTACCCTATTATTTGTGTATCTGGTACATCACCATAAGTTAATATATAACGATGTTTTTCATTAGTTTCTTCTCCAGTAAAGAATATTAAATCATCACTATTTATTTTAAATAAGCAGTCACTATCATCAGTACCACCATTAAATTTAAAATCTTTTGTGTATTGTGTGATTTTATTATTATAAATAATTGAATTATCAAATACAACATTAACATTGTTATTATATCTAGAACCAGCCAGATTATACTCAATAACAACAAGGTCATCTTTATGATACGCGTAAAGTTGTCTGTGTTTTAAATCAACATTATTAATACATTGACATAATGCCTCGGCAATTTGTGTAGTAGTACCATTACAAGAAAATCTATTTTTTGTATATGATTCTGGTTGTGTTAACTTATAATTTGATTCCTTATATTCATAAGTATCATCTATTTTATAAATTTCATCACTTTCAACTACATAATAATCCAAACCACCAAGTCCTTTTGTTTCACTCAAATATTGGTTTAATATATTAAACTCTGATTTGCTTGCCGATGGAATATATAAATGTGGTCTTTCATCATTAACTATATATGATTCAATATTTTGTAATGACTCTAATGAAATTGGATAATTTTTTATTGTTTGAATAATTGTATTTAAATCATCCGAACCTTCAAATTGTGCTTGGAAAATATAAAAATACTTAACCCTATTATCTTTATCAGAATAATAATCATAGTAATATTTATCAGCAACAAATGAAGCGAAATTATAATTATCTAACGCATCATATAAATAATCAACATCAGAATCTTCTGAACTATCAGTTCCTGATTTTTTAAGTAATTCAAAATATCTACTTTTATAGACATCATTAAAAAATGATAATGTCTCACCATGTGAAAATGGTTTATTGATTCTAAATGTATATGACGCTTTACCCGGTAATTCAGTATTTAATGGTTCACAATAAACCCTAATCTTATGAGTGTCATATCCTGTTATATCAGATATTTTTAATGTTTTACCAGCGGTAAAAGGTTGTTTATACTCATTAGTATAATCAGTTGTTACATAATATTTTTTATCAGCAATTTTCAAAAATTCAGTGTTAAGTAAGTCATTTTGAGTGACATATTTACGATTGTAAATATTACCTTCATACGCACTATTACTTCTCACAATAGTATATCCAACCAATTTATTATAGTTCACATATGTTGGTATATTTAATTTAATACCTTCATTTGTTAAATATAAATCATTTCTGTTTTTACGAATAGATGTTATTATTACATTATTAGTTGATAATTGATTGCTGTCACCTATAACTTCCTTAATATCATTTTTTGTTTTTTCATCTAATTTTGAAGGTTTATATACATTAGGATTTGTTGTATAATTGTATATTGGTCTTTTTTTCAATGAATATAAGTTTTTAAATTTATCTTTAATATAATAAAACTCATTTTCATTTATTTCATTAATATCTTCTCCAAGTGGTTTTGATTCATATAAATCTATGTCGTCACAATATATACCAAAATATCTACCAAATTGGTAATTTTTAGTTTCATTATCATCAAATAAAAATTCCAAATTCAGTATATATGGAAATATGAGATTATTTCTCTTAAAACCATTAGTAATCCAGTCATCAACTCTAGTGATGGTATTGTCATTCTGTAATAAATCCGAAAAACTTTCATTTTTTTCAGTCAATAAACCCGTTTTTCTATCAATACCATAAAAATATATTTCTTTAGTTGAGAAATTGGTATAAATAGATTGGTCAAATTTAAAACTAACTTGACTTGTATAATTTCTAATATATTTACCTAATGGTGATTCTTCGCTTAAATCAAATGATTTGATGATTGTCGCCTTATTTAAAATATCAGATTTAAAATCATATGTTCTATCTGAAATTGTATCAATTAAATTATAATTTGATGGATCTGAAATCTTAAATATCACGAAATATTTAGGTAACTTTTTTCGTAGATATAATGGTGCGATAAATCCCAACTCCTGAGAATAATCTTTTGAGTCAATACTTTCTGCACCACACCAATATATATTTTCAAATTGATAGTCAAAATCATTACCAACAACAATATTAGACATTTTATGTTGAACTTCATATGCAGTATCCTTTGTACCTAAAAGGAAATTTTTTAAATCTCTGTTGAAAAATCCATTTCTGGAAACTTGTACATGTTTATATCGTTGTGTCGCAAGTAAATGATTGTTTGGATATGATTCTAGATAAATATTATCACCATCATATATAATTTTGGCATTTGATGTTAATACTGGGTTAGTTCTCAATAATTGAAAACTCACATCATCATCAAGTCTCACATAATCATAACCTTTTTTACTATCAAATAAATTTCGCATACCTATTAAATGTATATTATTATTTATGAAAAAAGGAGAGGTTATAAGCCTCTCCTTTGCATTATACTTGTTAAATTATCTTCCAATTCTTCATATAATCTGTCTTCTATTGTTTTATACATCTTTGTTCTTGAATCTAAAATCCTATGGTCTATAATTTCATTTTTATTATTATGATATTCTTTACATCGATTACAAACGAAATTTTCAACATCATTTCGTTTTTTATCAGCAAGAATTTTTTCACCACATATCGCACATTTCCATTCAATTAAATTAATTGTTTTTTCATATTCCCACCGTTCTTGTATAACATCCAATAATCTATTATAAATTAAGTTTAAATATTGATTTTCAATATAATCTAATTGTTTTTGGTATGATTGCAAACCAAGTTCATTCATTTTATCTACATCAACCATAATGAAAACAGATATATTAAACTAAAAATTAATCCAAGTAAAAATAATACAATAAATGAAATCGACCATTTATTAACATATTGTTTAGTAAGATTCCAAGCTGGTGTTAATTTAATTAAATACGCGTTTTCATATGTTTCTTCATCATGTTTTTCTAAAGGTATTAATTCATAAGCAAGAATATCCATAATATTCATTTTAATCAAAAAATCACTTATAATATGTAATTCATTACCTAAAAGTTCTTCATCTTCAGCAGAACCTAATGGAATTTTAGGATCACGATTAATAACCAACCACAATCTACCAAACCAATCTTTTTTTAAACCAATTTTTTCAAATTCAGATTTGTTTTCTTTATAAACTTTTCTGATTATATGCCAAGCCTTTAATTCATTATAAAAATTTTTTAACCACATAATTTACATAAATAATATATATAAATATAACAAATAATTATGGTAAAGAATTTTGATGAATTTATAAACGAATCAAATGTGCCCGAAAAAACAATTTGGGACAAACTTCCTGGTGGTGACAAAAGATATAAAAAGAAACTTGACGATTATTTCGGTAAAGCTGCACTGAAATTTGCACAACAATTAAAAAAGTGTAAAACTATGGCGGATTTATTAGATCTTTCAAAGGAAATTGCAGATTATGGTTTCCAATTTCCAATTACTGGTATGTTAGTAGATGGGGCAACACCAAAAACTGCAACATTGGAGACTATCAAATGGATGGATGCGGACAGAGAAGGCTATAGTACAGCAGCAAGACTTGTAAAATATTATGAAAAATCTAATAATCCATCAGAATATAAATATGATGTAGATACATACCGTATCTCTTGGAAATGGTGGTGTGCAAATATTATAAGAGTATTGTTCTTCTGGGAATCACCATTTGATGATAAGATAGATGAAGAAAAATTAATTAAACTAATTAAACAATATTCACCAGAATATATGAAAAAAAAATAAATAAAAGAGTGGAAATATTTCCACTCTTTTTTATATATTGATACCCAATTTTTCAAAGTTTTCTTTCACCATATTGGCAAACATTTGTATATGTGGATGTGCATGTTTATCACATCTTCTAAATAACCACATTTTCCAATCTTCTATATAAGCACACATCATAAATTGTGTTTTTATATCAAGATTCAATACACCTCTTGCATCTTCAGTATTCCAACAATAATCTGAAATGAGTGTCATATAATCTCTTTCTGCCGTTAATAATGAATGCTCATAAACTTGCCAACCTTTATCATGTTCTCTTAAAAATACAAGTTGTTTTTCAAATGGTGCATCTTTTAACCACTTATAATCAAAACCATTCTCATCAATTCTCAATGACCATTCATCAATTAAAGAATAAAATTTAGAAGGTACTGATACCATAATTTCATGGTCAAACTTATCTCTGTTGTAATTCACATATCTAGTTGACTCCTGAGCATAAGAAATCCCCCAAGTTCCTCTATGTCTTACGACTGATTGACTACCAACCCTATCCATAGTAAATCTGAAACAGTATCTCTTATGGTGGTGTTCAGTAGGTTCTGACCAAAATTTCAAGTCATCTTTCCAATGTTTATCAAAATTATTTTTAATTGCCTCTATAGGATCCTTATAATCTCCTTGAAGAATTGTTCTAAATGTTGTTGTAACATACGCATTGTCACCAACAATATTAACTCTTGAATATCTATCTTCTTGATATGATTCAATAACAAATTTATAATACAATGGAATAATCAGATATACTGTTCCAAATTCAATTACAGAAGTGTGTCCATGTGGAATACATACTTCATCAATAATTTTATGTGCGGAGCCGTCTTTAATCAAATCAGTTGTGAGGTAACATTGTCTCGCCGCAAGTTCCATCATTTTATACATACCTTCCACACCTGGTTCTTGTGAAAGATACTCGACATTATCTTCTACAAATTTCATATTTATAATTTTTTTACTAAAGTAAAAATAACAAAAAGAGTGAAATTCAAATTTCACTCTTTTTAAAATTATATTTTCTCATGGACACCGCCATATACAGTTTTTGGTATAATCGCTAATGTAATAGGAAGAATAGACGCAACACCCAATTTTTGTAATTCTAAACATATATCATCAAGTGTAGCACCAGATGAAATATTATCATCAAAAATAACAATATGTTTGCCTTTTAAATTTTGTTGAATACCTTGCAATGCGGGATTTATACCAAATAATCCCTCTAATGATCTTCTTCTTCTATCTTCAATAGATTTTATTTCAAAATTCTTTGCCCTTCCGTCATGTGTTATGGTTTTATCTCTTCCTTTTCTTCCCTTTCTTTTAATTCTAATAAGTTCTTCAAGTGCTTGAATTTCTTCTTTTACTCTTTTAATTTCATTTGAAGGTCTACCTCTTTTACCTAATTTATAAGCAATTGAATCTTTAAGTGCATCAACTTGAAGTCTTAATTCATATACATCCGCATCTTTTTGCCAATTTTCTATATCCTTCCTTAATTGATTGATTTCACTATCAGTTAATCCCAATTCTTTGGCAATTGTATAATTAATATAGACATTTCTGATATTTTTTGTCATTAAATTAGGTATACATTTAATACCAGGTGATGATTTATATCTTGACATAATATGTTCAACCATATCTTTATTAAATTCACTAGAACTTTGAGGATATGTTATAATATCAACTTCATTATGTTTTAAAAGTTGATATATATATAAAGATGTTCTTTTCATAAATTGATTAATAGAATCAAAATCTATATCTCTTTTTTCAATATCTTTAAATTTTTGAGGATGTTTTAAGGCTTTAGATACCCTCATATCAGATATTTTATATAAATTATATGACATTACTCCACTTTTAGGTAAAAGAACTTCATGATATTTAAATTTACCATTTTCATCAAAAATTTCTGTTGATGTCGCATCAGTATCATTTTTACCACCAACAAACTTAAATTTTCTATCCCCCTTCCGACCCCTCGTACCGAAAGACCATCCTTCAGAAATTTCAAGTTCATTCTCTTTTGACATCTCCACCAATATTTCTAAAATATCAATAGTATCTAAACTACTTTCATTTATTTCAAAATCTTGTATAAAATCTTCAAATGATTTAATCATATTAATATTATTTTTTCACTATATTTATGTGTTAAATTTATAATTTCTTCTTGAGCTCTTTTAAATCATCAAGATACATTTCCTTTGGTTCTCGTGTTTTGATTTCTTCAAGTTGTTTTTTCTTATCCTTTGCATTGTTCATCAATTCATCAAATCTTTCTTTAGTCAAACTATGAATAGGCATATTCAACAGATAATTAAAAGAACCATCAATCATTTCAAACTTGTTATCATTCAACCAATCCACTATTTTCTGTTTTGGTGTATTGTTTACAACAAGTTTTTTATCAATGATTGCCTTGATAAATTTAGCCTTAAAACACAAGTTCTTTAATTCTTTATTAAACTTATCAATTAAATAATCCTTCCTCTTTTGATAATAACCAAGTCTGAATTCTACAAAATATTTAACTATATCTTCTGCACAATCAAATATCTTTAACTTACCATTTTCATCAAGTGTTGTAAGATTTTCTGTAGATGAACTTGTAATCTTCAATATATTCTCAAGTTTATCATTTTCTATCAATTCCTGTAAATCATCCTTCTTGAATTTTAAGATATAATCAACAACTGATGAGGAATTATTATCATAATCCTTGATAATCTTTTTATCAATTAAACTTTCAAGATATGATTCATATTTCTCAAATGTCCAATCTGGTGGGAGTTCAGTTATATGAACATCATTTTTTGTGATTTCATATTTGCCTTTTGCAAACCACTTATTTTGATTTTCTTTATCTCGTTCCCATTCACCAGAAAATTCTGATAACCATGGTTTCAACTCTTTAATTTTTTTACCATTTAAATGATCTATACATGCTTGTATAATATCTTTAGGATTTCTATTAAGAATATTAGATGCGAAGCCTACTGCTAACCCAGGGGCTCCACAAGTTAAAATTGTTGGTATTATAGGTAAAAAATAAAATGGTTCAATAATTTGACCTTCTTCAGTTTTATTTTCAATTAACTCAAAATCTTTATAAATAAACCTAAATTTTGGAGATAAATAACAACCCACATAACGAGGACTAGCTGATTCTGGAACTCGAAGACTTCCTACCTGTCCATCTGATTCAAGCAGTGGAATACTATTTTTAAATGTTTGACACATAGTGATTATTGCATTGTTACAAGATGTGTCACCATGCACATAAAGTTTTTTTGAACAAGTTTGACCACACAATTGAAAAACTTTCATTGGTTTTTCATTTCCTGTTTTCCAAATTTCATTAGACATATCAATAATTTTTCTTTGAACATTTTTAAAAGAATCAATTACTGATGGAATTGCTCTTTCTTCAATTATTGACATAGAATAATCTTTATAATCAGTATTTAAAAAATCACTTATCGTCTTGGTTCTCATATATTAAATATAACAAATTTACCTATATAATATAGGAGAGTACAATTTTACAAACTGATACTCTCCGAGTTGTATTAATACAACTATTTTATTTTAATAACATTTTCTTTCTCTGTTCACTATCTTTTCCAAACCAATCTATCATACTTTGTTCGGCAAAATCATCCAATTCATAATAATACTTATGCGGATTTTGAAATATTTCTTTTGATTGTTTATCATTTAAACTACCAAGGCCTTTCAAATAATGAATATTATAGTTATTTATATCATTTTTATCCAACCATTCCCTATATTCACTATCATAATAAAACCAAGTTTCTTTTTTTGTTTTTTTATGTTCTGCAATCAACACAGGTGTTTCCACTCTTGCAATTTTATGTGCTTTAATCAAAGATGGCCAAAATTTATGTATATAATTAAGTATTAAAGCCGCACAACAAGTCCCATCAACATCTGCATCTGTATATATTTGTATTTCACCAAATCTTGTTTTGTCTTCTATTATCTTACCACTTGATGTCATTACAATTGGATTTTCACCAAATCTTAAACCCATAGCAGACATTACTGACATAATTTCTGTATTTTCCATAACTTTTGTTTTTGGTAAATCTCTTACATTCAATGATTTACCTTTTAATGCTAATCCTGCATCTGTATTAGGATCTCTAAACTTTCTCATTGCACACATAGCTGAATCACCTTCTGTTAAAATCAATCTACATTTTGATTTTTTTAATCCACCAGCCCATTTACAATCAACCAATTTATCAACCTTGACTTTTGCAATTGCTTTGTTCGCTTCTCGTTCAGCTTTCTTTTCATCCGCATTTTTCTTTTGTTCTAACCAATCCGTAATCGAATTTGTTATTTCACTTTTATATATTGAATTAATAAATTTATCTGTTAATTTAATTTCTGTTCCGAAATTCTTTTGGTCTGTGATGAGTTTTTCTTTTGTTTGACTTGAAAAAGATGGATTAAATATCGTTGAATTGATGAACAGAAATATATGGTTTTTTATTTGTCCAGGAAGCACATCTGTTTTATACTTCTTACTAATCTTTTCTCTTAATGTAGGTATAATCTGATTCAATACATAATCATTATGGGTACCACCATCATAAGTATAACAATTATTCACGAAACTAATTTGTTGAAAATTACCTATAGGTGAAACAGAAACGCCTATTTGCCAATTTTTATTTTCTTCATATAACAATACATTTTCACTATCCAAATACATTTCACAATAATCTCTGAAAGAGTTTATCATTATTTTTTTACCATTGAAAAATATTGTTAAATTAGGATTACAACCAGCAACGTCATATACTCGTTTTTCAATTAGTTTAAAACAATCATTATCAATACCATTCATTTCAAATTCATTGAAATCAAGTTTATAGGTAATTCTCGTATAATGTGATGTGGAAAATTTAACATTTGGTTTGGTGTGATTTGACATATGGTCTGTCCAAGTCATATTAAACCTTTGTTTACCATCAGCGGTTTCCACTTTAAATTCATCAGACATAATATTAACGAGAACGGATCCTATACCATTTGTACCAGCTACAGTTCGTTGTTCCGTATCATCATAATTTGAACCAGTTCTTAAACTCCCGAAAAGCATTTCTCCTAAATACTTTTTAGTCTCTTTATGTATTTCAACTGGGATACCACCATTGTCATATACAACCACATATCCAGTTTCTTGATTTACTTCAACTTTAATGGTATTTAATTTACTACCTTTTCTTTTTGATTCGTCTACTGAATTAGAAATAATTTCATCAAATAGTTTTAATACACCAGGATTATAATTAACTAATTTCTTTATAAACTTTCCATCTTCTAATATATATTGTTCACTTCTTTCTGTAACCTTGCTTCCAAGATACATGCCTGATCTTTTTCTGACATGTTCCACTTCAGAAAGTGATTTATATTTTTCTTCTATTGTTTTAGTCATAATTATTTCATATTTTTAAACACATACTATATTTATAGAAAAGAGAAGTTAAAGTTTAACCTCTCTATTTAACTATAGTATACTATTTGTCATCTTCATAAATCTCAACAATAACTTTATTAAAACTTACTAATGTCGTTATAGTTGAACATACTTTCTTGTCTGTTCGTTGAATTAAATGTGAACCTTCTCTAGAATCATCTTTCCCATAACCATGGTATTCACATATTATTTTCTTTTTTGCTTTCTGTGTCTTCATATTCTTCCAAAACTGCGGTCATTGCAAAATGTCCATTTCCTTTCCAATTCGTAAAATTCGTACGACCACCTTTCGCATACCAACTTACTATAGTTCTGCAAAGACCATCTTTTGTTGTATTTATTGCTTTTTTTTTCATATTATAAATATAACAAAAATATAAAAATAGATGTATATATGATCAAGATATTGTAATTTATTTATAGAAATTTATTTAAAAAATAAAAGGAGAGAATTAATCCTCTCCTTTTTTACCATAAACTAACTGTATCTTCCACTACCCAATCTTCTTTAGGATAATCTTCTTGTAAATGTTTAATATATTTATCTACGGCATCTTGACTCATATAATATTTTTCATCTACATTATCTTCTAAAACATCTTCAACACATTTATCCAATTCAATGGGTTTAGGAAATTCATAATATGGGTCTGGTTCATCTTCTGTTTTTAAAATTGAGATTAGAAAAATTCTTTCTCTTGATTGTGGTATCCCATAATCTTTAGAATTCAAAACTTGATAAAAATTTGCATATCCATAAGACTCAAGTTCTTTACACCATTTTTCAAATAAATGTTTGAACTTATAAGATACTAATGCCTTTACATTTTCAAATAACAGATATTTTGGTCTTTTAGTAATGATTGTTTTTCTACATTCCCATAATAGTGATGAACGGGTTCCTGAACCTTCAGTACCACCTAATTGTAATCCCGCCTGTGAAAAATCAGTACAAGGACTGGAGTAGGTAAATAGGTCAAAATCAGGTACTTGGTTCCAATCAATCTCACTAATGTCTCCATAATTTCGGTCACTCCATTGTGGGAAAAGAACATTATGTGCTTTAATGGCATACTCATCAATTTCACTCCAACCAACTAATTCATAATCAATACCAAGTCTATTTAATGCCAAACATTGACTATCATAACCAGAAAATGCTGTAAACACTTTCAAAGGATTTTCTTTTGTATACTTATTTATCATATTTAAAATATCATTATCTTTAACATTTATTCTACCATAATTCAATATCTTTCTTTTTAGGTCTATTAATGAACAAATTATCGAACATATGTGTCATACAATTTGTAACAATAGAGTTACCTGCCATTTTATAAAGTTGTGTATCAGATAAATCTGAATTAAGTAACTTATCAATATCTGCATCTTCAACACCCATCAATCTAAAACATTCCTTTGGTGTGAATTTTCGGATTTTATAATATTTTGCCATTTTATTATTTATTTGTCTTACTAAAAAATGATTATTTGCATTTGCATATGTAGACATAATCGTGGGATGTATTTTTTTACTTATTGAACATCCATAACAATCTAATATGCACAAATCAGTATCATTTAATTTGAAATATTTATTAAATGTTCTTTGTAATCTTGTATTTTTATTAATATCACTCTTCATTTTCAGAAATTTCTACTAAAAACATATTACATGACGCATTATATCTTGTAGTAATAGTAGGTGATATATTATCATATATTGTATTATTATAACAATCAAGTATATAACAACCTTCGTGTTTATCACTACAGTATAGTTTTTTGAATGTTTCTTGTAGTCGTTTATTTACATTAATATCACTACCCATATCTTAAATATAACAAAATATATTATTATGTCTTGTTGATGTAGTCCAACTTTAACATTATTCTGATTCATTAATTTTATTTCTATATTCTTGTAAATCAAGATTATCACTTACATATTTGTATGAAATAACATTCTTAAACCCCAAAGACTTTATATATGCGAGTTCCATATCAAACAGACAATCATCAAGTTCAGTATCTAATACAAAATCACAACCAGTGTAACATGTTTTTGACGCATATCTCCCTGTTCTCTTACAAAAATATCTAGGTTCTGGATATTCAACATTAGGATGATTCAATGTCACAACTCCAACTTCATAGAAATCAGGTGTCAAATTTTTACTACCAGCATAACCAACATTGATTATCTCGATGTCTTTAGGGAGTTCGTTAAGTGCTTGTATAACATTTAAAGCACCAACACCAGTAATTAAAACAGGAATATTCTTTAATTCCAACTGTTCGACAAGTTTAAGTTCTTCTTTTTCTGCTATTACGATTAATTGTTTCATATTAAAATAATGATTTTTCTGGATTTTCTTTTCTATTAAACATTTCTCTAAATAATTCCGTCAATACATTCACACATATTGAATTACCAGCTAATTTTTTACATTGTGATTTAGGAATTGTTTCCAATAACTTTAATGTATCTGCTTCATCAACATCCATTAATCTGAATGCTTCATAATTAGTTAATTCTCTTACTTGATTATTTCTGTCCCAAACATAATTATCAGATGAAAATGTCGTTAATGTATTTGAATATCCATCATTAGTGACATCTAAAAATTTACCAGAACCAAATTTGAGTCCTTTTTCTCCGAATTGGCGTCTTCTTCTTTTTTCTTCTTCTGTTCTTTTTATCTTTAAAATCTGTGGTGGTTTGATATCATCTTTTTCAATGGTTACAATATCTCCATTTATTGTACAATTTCTATATAATGAGATTTTAAGATATTTTCTTTTTTCAAAATCTTTTTTCTTCAAATATAATTTATCATCAACATTTTTTTCTATAATATCTGATAATTTAGTTTGTTTCATCTTTAAGTCTTTTATATAGTTCTTCACCGATTTTTGTAACTATTCCCGTAACCAACGCATTTCCCATCAAGAATGCTCTTTTTTTGTCTGTTGTTCCTTCTGTGTGATTGTCTGGGAACATTTGTATCCGTTCCAACTCCAAAGGTATTAAGCGTCTGTATCTTCCATTTATTGGGTCTTTAATCACATGTGTAAACCTATTGGGTGTTGTGTTACCTTCACTTGTTATAAGTGTTCTCGCTGGTCTGTCAAGATAATCTGGAAAAGCCATAGAACCTTCATTATAGATATATCTGAAACCATCTTTTTTAACCCGTTCAATTTTCTTGTGCCCTTTCACATATGACCATTTCTCTATATCAGCTTCATTTATATAGAAATCTTCAGTTATTAGATTTCTATCATCACCAGTTGCAAGAATATCTCCTAAATTAGTATATGGACCATTATAATCCGCAGTTACTTTGACAGTATAAATTTTCCCATTAATTAAACAACCAGCATTTTCAAATGCCTTATGTGTTTTATATTTCTTATTACCTTTATTAAATTTATCACTGATTTCCACTAAATCCCAATCTTCAGGAACCATTAGCTGGTATTCATTAATCAATGACATTTCATAATCTTGTTTAATTGGGAATGATGTTGCAAATATTCCATCTTTAAAAACCCATTCTTTTAAATCTTTCACATCAAATAAGTTTCTTTGCCAAGCAAATAAAAAACTTCTTTTTCGTTTTTGTGGAAAACCATATTCTGCAGCGTTGATAATTCTCCATTCAACATCATAACCCAAATCATCAAGAGATTTTAATATAAGAGCAAAATCCCTACCTCTTTGTGTCGATGGTGAAATTAACATCCTATCAACATTTTCTTGTAACAGATATTTAGGTTTGACTTTCATTTCTTTAATCAAACGTATGATTTCCCACCACAAAACACCTTTTTTACCTTCAATACCTTTAGATGACGTGTTTGATCTTACGACAGAATAATCTTGACAACAATTACCAAAAACCATCATATCACAAACCCAATCATCACCTTTCACATTACAGATATCATCATTAATAAGATAATCATCAGGGAATCTCTGTTTATATATATTAGCTGCAAATTGGTCTTTTACACTTGGTTCCCATTGATTTGCAAGAACACATTTAAAAAAATCCTTATTCGCATTATCTAAACCGATGTGGAATCCACCCACACCAGCAAATAATTCTATGTAATTACAAGTTTTCATCATCATAAAAATAACAAAAAATTGAGACAACTGTTATATTATATAATATGTTAGGAAAAATCATTTTTGTTATTTTTAAAATAAAAAAAATATGAAAGTTACATTTATTAGTGATACACATACTAAAGAAAATACTTTAAATTTATGTGGTGGTGATATATTAGTATTTTCAGGAGATTGTATGTCTTCTGGATTTAGTATTTTTGAATTATTTAAATTTATTGAATGGTTTAAAGAACAAAATTATACTTATAAAGTTTTTGTAGCTGGTAATCATGATAGAACTTGTGAAATGTTACCAGAAAAATATATAAAACCCATATTTGATTTATATTATGATAATGGTGTAAGATATATTAAAGATGAATTAATCACAGTTGATGGTATAAGTATATATGGAACACCTTATCAACCTTATTTTTATGGATGGGCGTTTAATGTTTCTGATTCTGAAAAATTAACAAAAATTTATAAGAATATACCAGAAGGTGTGGATATTCTAATTACTCATTGTCCACCATATGATATATTAGATAAATCTCACTTGGAAAAAAAAGGAAGAACTGGTGAAGAACCTTTAGGTAGTACAGAATTATTAAATGTATTAACAGAAATGGAAAATCCACCTAAATATCATTGTTTTGGTCATATTCATGGTGATGGTGGAAAGGTTGAAAAAAAGGGTGAAACTACTTATATAAACGCAAGTGTTTGTGATGAACAATATGAACCTGTAAATAAAGTAATTACATTAGATATTTAAAAATAAGGAGATAAATAATCTCCTTTTTTCATAAATATAATAAATATTTTTGATAATGATACTTAATTTCACAGATTTTTTATTTGAGTCTCAAAGTGTCTTTAAAATGACGAATGAAACTAAATCCACATTATTGAAACTGGATGAGGAATATCATAAACTTATAGAAAAGTTTAGGACTAAATATGTTGCTCAAACATGTGTTAATATTCGTGATGAATTTGATAAATTTATGAAGGCCAGAGAAAATGGTCAGAAATATTATCCACAACTTGAAATTGAAAATTCAGAAGTTGATTTATCTATGATAGATAAATTTAAAGCTTTAATGGGTAAATTTGAAGATATAAAAAATGATTGTTATATTGTTAAATTTTATATTGATAAAATTGAATCTATGATACATTCTCTTGAAATTAGAGATAAATTGGAAAAGGGAGAATATAAAGTTACGGAAAATCCAGTTGATAAAAAACTTTATCAAGATGCATTAGATTGTTTGAAAAAAAATCCTTATCATAAACCTGATTTTAAAAATGATAGAGTCATTGATTCTGAACAATGTAAGGATGATATTGAAGATGCTCTTGATGATTTAGGATTTGATTTTGATGTTCACATTAAATCAGGTATGTTACCTAGAATGAATGTAAAAATGGGTGATGTAAATATAAATAAAACATCAAGATTTTCTGAAGAAGATATTCAAGGTTTAATTGCCCATGAAATTTCTGGTCATGTTGGTAGAAGATTTTATGGAAAAGAAACAGGTTTATGGTTATTTGCTTATGGATTACAGAGTAGTTCAACTTATGATGAAGGACTTGCGGTTTGGAATTCATTAAATAAAGTGAAAAAAGTAAAGGATAATGTGTTGTTTAATATCTCTTTGAAAACTTGTATTTCTTATTTGATGTATGAAATGGATTTCTGTGATTTGTTTGAGTGGGTTAAGAAACAAGCACCAAATATGACTGATTACACCGCTTTCAAAACGATTGTTAGACCAAGAAGAAGAAATAAAGATTGTGAAATAAGATCTGGTGAACCGATGACAACTTATTTCAGAGGATATAATCTGGTTAAAGATATGGATAATAAAATGAGAGATGATATTCTTCATTATAATATCGGTCCAGACCAATTATTTGAATTGGAAAATATAAAAGAATTTCTGAAAGTAAATCATTTTAAGAAACTTAAATAATAAAAAAGGAGAAGGTAATTCTCCTTTTTTCATAAATATATAAAACAACTATAAACAAATGGCGAATACTGGTTATTTTAATAATATGGGCTATGGCAATATTGGTTATGGCAATATTAATATGGGCTATGGTTATGGCAATGGTTCATATAATTATAATAATGGTAATTTTTCATCACAAACCGTAATGGCAAATGGTTTATCCTATACCAGAAATGTCGTTATGATGGGTAGTTGTGGTAATTCCACAAATATCTGTAATGATGGTTATTCTATATATGTACCATGTATCAAAAACATAATGAGAGGTCAAGATGTTTGTTTTGACTTTTATATAGGTGATAATGCGTTACAAGATGAAGCTGATTTAAGAGATATTGATGGATTAACATTAGAATTAAGTGGTGTATTTGGATGTTCGTATGGGACATTTTCTTATCCAGATGATATAAAATCTTTACAAGAAGATATGTTTCAATTTAATAATGACTATAATTTCGGTTCAGAAAGATATATAGTTAATTTGGAATTATATGGTGAAGATTTAGAAATGAATGATGTTGATGTAAATATCAAAGGTGAATATGGTAAATATTACATCGGTGACACTGTAGTATTGGAGGCTGGTGATACAGAAACTCATATATTTGTTGGTTGGTTCAACAACACATTAGCATTTGATGATGAATGTCGAGGATTGACATATGAGAATGTTGAATTAAATACAGATAGAAGATATGAATTTAAAATATATGAGGATACTACTGTTGTTGCGGTTTATAGAGAACGAAAAAAATATCGCATTAAAATAGATCCAAAAAACAAACATTCATATTATGAAGTTAAATATAAAGGTGAAACTCATAAATTAATTTTTGAAAATGATTATGTTGATGTATTGGAAAATTATCATGTTGAAGTAACGTGTTTTCCACATATGGTAGATGATGTCTGTTCATATAATTTTTTGGCTTGGAATGATAATTATGTGTATAGAAATAGAGAATATTGTATAACAGATGATTTAATTAAAAAAAATGTAATATTTAAAGAAGATAATAACAACATCTATTGTATATATCTGTTGGCGATGTGTGTAAAAGATGGTGTAAACAACAATAATAATTTCAAAGACTATACACCAATTATTGACTATATTGAAATAAATTATCCAACTGAACATGTATTAATTGAAAATATAGAAATTGATTATACAGCAGACGAGAATGTTTCTGAATATAAGAATATCATATGTGTATATAAAGGTTCAGAATGCTATGGAATGTTTAAAGACGGATATATAAAATTTACTAATATAGATATAACTGATGGTATAAAGGTAATATTAAATATTAAGAATAATTTTGATGAACCTTATATGATATATGTTAAAATCGGCGAAGAGATTCAAGAAATGGAATTAAATAATTCTGATTTCCAAGAAATTGAATTTTATTTCTCTAAATGTAATAATACAGATATAGAGATATATTCAAAAGGTAACTGTTATATTGATAGAGTGAAAATAATGAAAGAGATACATAATTCAAAAGGTTTAATGCAATTATGTATCCCAGGTGAAATAACCGCTAAATTTATTCCTGGCATATTAAACATTTCTGGAGCAATAAGTGTTGGTGAACATATATATGGTCTAAATTCAACACAAGTAGGGATTGTAAACAAATTAAAACAAATTAATATATTATGAGTAAAATATTATCAAGAGATAATTTCATTAATGAAGTTTATACGAAAAGATATAGTAACAATGTAAATGAAGGTTTTTTTGAATTTTTAAAAGGATTGTTAAAAAAACAAGGTTGGGATGATGTTAAATGTTCGAATGAAATGATTAAATCTAAATTAGAGGAATTGGATAACAAGTTAAATGGATTTACTTTAACTAAAATGCAATATCCAGAAAAATGTCAGAATGTAAGACAAGGTTTAGTTATGTTCGCAGAAACATTATATGCAGCAAAACAAGAAGAGTATGAACAACACAAGAAATTAGAAGATATTTTGTTTAATGTGAGTCAAAAAGATGAAGTATCTGATAAGGACAAAAAGAATGTTGAAAATGCTTCTAATGTATCTGCATTTATACAAAAATTCAGTTTAACTGATAAGACGTACATTGAAAAATTAAAAAATGCGGAAAAAAGAATAAATGACGCTTGTGATGGTCAAGCTAAAGTCACAAAGTGGGCAAATATTTTAAAAAATGACATCTCTGATGTTATCAATGATGCGTTGTTGGCGTGGTTGAAAAAAGATAAAGCAGATAAAATGTCTGATGCACAGAAAAAAGAACTGGAGAACAAATTAAAAGAACAAGAAAAGGCAGAAAAGGATAGATTAAAAGAAATTGAGAAAAAAAATAAACAAGAAAAACAACGAGAAGAACAGGCCACAAAAAAACTCGAAATTAAAAGACAAAAAGTGTTAAAAGATAATGGTGTTACACCAATTACACAAAATAGTGCAAGTCAAGTAAATGTGACAATATCTAAATATTTCAATAAAATTATGGAAAATTTAAATATTTTATTTGAAGAAGAAAAATCATCAGAAGAAGAAAAATCATCAATAGTAAAGATTTTCCATTTTAATGATAATTTAAAAAATGATGAAGTGCTTGGATTACAACAATTGGCCACAGATGAAAATATTTCACCTGAACAAAAAGGTGTTATTGCAACACAATTATACAATGTAAATAATACAATAGATGATATCATTAAGAAAAATAAAAATATTTCTGATAAATTAAAAGATTTACCAGGAGATTCATTACAAGCATTCTATGTTGGTGTATGTAAAATGATTGTTTATGCAGTATCTGGTGATAAGAATTATAAAAATGATGATATTATTGAATTAATGGCAAGATGTAGTATGAGTGATAAAATTATCGGTTATAATTTACCAGTAATAGATGAAAATCATCCAGAAAAGGGTAATTTATATACCGAGGTTGTACGACTTTTATTAAATGATAAGATTTATAAATCATCTTATAATGATAATAGTAATTATAAACTATTTAAAGATAATATTCAAGACTTGGTAGATGCAATTACAGTAAGTGCAAAAAAATTAAAGAAAAAACAAGAACAGGAAAATAAAAAGGAAAATGACAAAGAATTACAAGAACAAGAGAAGACAGATAAAGATGATTTAAAGAAATAATTAAAACAAAAATGGTGAGAAATATTTCTCACCATTTTTTATTTTGTCTTTTTTGTCTTTTTTGTAGATGTTTCTTCTACCTTTACAGAAGTTTCATCTGAACCCTCAAGTTCAATTACATTATTAATGTCCTCTAATGCGAGATATACATAATACGCATCCTTTAATGATAATTTACCACTATTCTGTGTAAGTAGTGCTACATTTGACAAAACTTCAACATTTTCTTTAAGATTTGTATTATTTTCCACTTCATCAATTGTATGTTTAACTACACATGCATCATCAAGTGATAATAATCCATTCTTTTGTGCTAATTTTGCAACTTGGATTAATACATCTAATCGTGTTTTCAATTCCATAATAAAAGTATTTATTTATAAAAATAACAAATTTTCATAAATATATAAAAGAACATAAAACAATATGAGTGATATAAATTATAGTGAACTTGAAATGCGTGTTTCACAATTAGCTATAGAAGTTCAGGCATTAAAAGAACACTTTAAGGAAATAAATTTATCTGATATATATACATTATCAGATTCTATTAATGATATTAAGAAAGAATTAATTGATTTTAAATATAATATTAATACATTACAAAGTAATTATAGTAGTGTATCACAAGAAATCTATTCACAAGAAAAAGAGTTAAAAAAATGGGCACAGAAAGAATTTTTATCAAAATCATCATTGAAAGATGTTGATTTTAATACATTCGTTACTGAATCCGAGTTAATATCTAAAAATTATTTGAATGCAGGAATCGCAAAAGATACATATCTTACTAAAATTGATTTTTCAAATCAACTTAAAAATTATTTAAAATCAACTGATTTAAAAAACTATGTAACAGGATCAGCATTAAAAACGAAATTATCATCCTATTTAAGTATATCAGATGCAAAAAATAATTATGTTCATAAAGACACAATTTCTTCATATTTAACACCATATATCACTAAAAATGAATTATATGAAGATTATTTCACAAAAAGTGAAATAAAAGGTAAATATGCACTTAAAACAGATATTCCGAAATTAACATCCTATGTAAAAAGAAGAGAACTGGATAATTATGTGAATAATGAAACTATAAAAAGATATACGACATTAGATAATTTATATACAATATTAGATAATAATAATAATCAGTTCTATACAAAAAAATATATTACAGATAATTTTTATACAAAAATACAATCTAATAATATCTTTTTAACAAAATCAGATGCACAAAATACATACATAACATCTGTAGATGCGGGAAAAATATTTCTTAAAATTGAAGATTATAGGGGTCTGAAAGATGCAATGATTTTAAATACATCATACAAAGACAGATATGATGATTTTGTTAAAGATTTAAATAACCAACAATTAAAACTAGGATGGTATATAGTAGATGATAAAGCGGTTTTAGTTAATAACAATAAAGTATATAGTTTCAGAGATCCTTTTTCATATAATAAAGATGAATCAGATGCGAGGTATGTTCAAAACCATTGGATAGAAGATGATGAGTTAGGTTTTATAACAAAATAAAAATATGATTATGAGATATATTAAAAAAGATTTAGAAACATTTGATTACAATAAATCATATGATATTAAATGCGAACATAAATGGGATTTCGCTAAAGATGATGAAAAGGTTAAAAAATATTTTGATAAAATAGAAGAAATAACTAAACCCAAACGTGGACAAGTTCAAGCGAATCCAGAAGAAACTGGACAGAAATATTAATAAAAAGGAGAGAATTAATTCTCTCCTTTTTATTTTAACCCAATTTAACTAAAACTTTTTTTGCGAAATATCTCGTATCAACAGGAAACCCTTCAGAATTATTTACCATCCATTGAAAATAAGTTTTGTCAACTTGGTCAATAGTCTTACCTTTGTGTTTACCGAAATTTAAATAAATTTCTTTCGCACCAGTATTTTCATTTAATCGAACTCTGAAATTTCCAGCCATATCAAGATGGTCCTTATATACTTCAAGTTCCTCATCATCAAATTCTTCTCCAAGTTTTCTTTGTGATCGGTATATATCTAATGTTGCCATAATGTCTGTGTCCGCTTGATGGGCATCAACTAACTCCTTACCAGTGTATTTTTGATATACATCTGATAATTTACCACTATTATATTTCTTGTATAGAGTGAAAATGTCATAAACTTTAAGATTTTTAAAATCCCAATGAATCCCAGCACGCAAAAAACTCTGGAATAAAACTACATTATCAAATAAAGTACAGTAATATCCACCTAAATCACAATCTTTAAAGAAATCATATACTTCTTTTGCGACATCAGTAAATGTAGGTAAATCTTTTACATCATCTTCAGAAATCTGATGTTTTTCAAATGCTTCCTTTTCAATAGGAATACCATCATTATTTAATTTATAATACAAACTGTCAACAATCTCCAATGTGTCTATATCAACCTTTTTTGCCGCAATTTCAATAATTCGGACATGGTTAGACATATTACCTGTTGTTTCAAGGTCAAAAAATATAACTGGTCTCTTTTCCATTATAAGTAAAATTAATAAACTAATATAAATATAACAAAGTTTAGTTTCTTTAATGACTTTTCTGTCACCACTAAAATATGTTTTTATTTTCAAATTGTATTATTAATTCAGATATATTATGGGAAAAAAGTTCAATATAATTTAATTTGTTCTTTTTTGCAATATTTCTTTTTCTAACATCTAAATCTGTCCAAACATAAATCGCTTGATTGTAAAATTTTGTATTTTTAGTTCTCCATATGGTTAATTTTTTCATATCTTCATCATTATTTTCATCAAATGGATGACCACCATGTGTCCACATACCATTGATTTCAATAAACAAATCTAATGACTTAATATAAAAATCACAAGCGAATGGATATCTGTCTATATCCATATATTGTGGGAATATATCATCATAGTCATATTTACTAATCAAATATTTATAAAATTGTATTTCACATTTTGAAGATGAACCTTTAATAGAAGTATTTGTTAAATCAGACATTTCAGTTATGTGTTTTTTAATAGTATTTCTTCTATTTTCACATATCCGTAATTTATTTTGTTGATATGTATTCCGTAATCTTTTTATATCATCTTGTGTCCAAAAAACACCACCATTTTTATTTTTAATCGTTTGTATTGCTCGTTGCCTTGATTCTATTTGTGTTGATGTCTTTTGAGCAAGTAAAATAGTGTTTTTATTATGTTCTATAACATATGGACAAGTTTTTGAACAGTATTTTCTGTACCCTTTTTTAAAATCAACAAAATTAAGTTCTTTTCCACATTTACATCTGTGTACTTCATAATCATCCTGTAAGAAATGCCAAAGTTTTTGAGTGAATGACCAATAATCTGGTAAATTTGAATTAATCAATTCATTATATAATTCTGGATAATGTTTCTTAATTGATTCTTGTTTTTTAAACCCACCAGATTTGTCTTGTATGGATTTCAGATATTTAAAAATTTCTTCTTT
The DNA here is from genome assembly GCA_945937975.1 of uncultured Clostridia bacterium. Taxonomy (GTDB): domain Bacteria; phylum Bacillota; class Clostridia; order Christensenellales; family UBA1242; genus UBA5893. The sequence goes on along the minus strand of CAMEUD010000001.1, from coordinate 19,621 downwards.
TGTCATTAATAATTGATAGTATTGTTTCTTTTATAACAGAATTATTATTTATCCATTCACTTTCCCACACATAATATATTTCAATTCCAATATTATCTGCGATAGATTTTTTCTTTTTATCACGAGATTTACACTTTTTATCATGATGCCAAAAATCACCTTGATATTCAAACCCAATTTTTAAATCTGGCAGAAAACAATCTATTTCATATGGTTTTAAAATTTTTCGGTCATTTTCTATAATAACACCTGAATATATGGATTTGATATATTCACACATTTCTTTTTCCCCAATAGACCAAAATTTTCTTTTAGGATTACATATTACACAAGGAATATGATTATGTGTAATTCTTTGCATAAACATTCTTTTACTTATTTCATATGTATTTCCACAATTTGGACATTTGACAGTACATATTTTACCATTAATAGATATAATGTCTGGATATTTATTTATCATTTTTTGATTTGCAGTTTCTTTAATCTGTTTAGAATTACAATAGTTTTCATCATTATATCTCTGTTTCTTGGTTTCTTTCATCAATTGAATTGCCAATTGTTTTTCAGTATCTGTTTTATTATTATATGTTTCTATGAATTTTGTTCTATTATTATATGTAGGATTACCATATTTAATCAATTTGGTATTACATTTTGCATCATTTATTTGTTCACCTCTTTCTTTATATGTTTGTTTTAAAGATACACTTCTTTTGTGATTAGATGATAGTTTATCATCATCTGATTTGTCATTCATGGTTTTTATGAATTTATCTCTATTTGTAAATGAACCATCATTATAATGTAATAATTTGGTATTAAATATTTTTTCTTTATGTTTATCATAATTCTGTAAACAATGTAAAGAACAACATTCTGAATATCCTTTACGAAAACCTAAAAAAGTACACCTATTTTTATCTACAGGACATATACCTAATTTAAATTCATTATCATCTTGTAAAAAATGATATAACAATTGCGTAAATGTAAATTCCTTTGGATATGACCAAGTTTTTAATTCTTCATATAAAGCTGGATATGTTTTACTAAATCCAGATTCTTTTTTCAGAAATCCTGATTTGTCTATTCCTTTTGTATTAAAATATGTAAAAACTTCTTCCTTTGTCATATTTCAAATGGGTAGTTTTTTATAAAAAATAACAAAAAAAGAGAGAGTTAAAAAACTCTCTCTTGGTATTTAATTATTTGTTAATCATCTAATTAAATAAGGCTAACACCCTTACCACATTCAATGTTGAAAGTGTAATAGTAGAGTTGTGGATGATGACCTGCACGAACGATTGCGTAACGTGACTTCAAAGAAGTTACAGGAGCACCTTCCATACCTTCAGCTGGGTAAGAAAGTTTATCAGCCATTAAATAAGGCATGAATACTACGCCTGGTTCGTTGTCTTTACCCTTGCGACCTACAACAATTCTTTGGTCAGACCAAGGCATGTTAGGATCTACATAGATAGATACACCACTAATTGCACCTACGGGATAGAGAGAACCAGCGTTTTGGTTAACTGTATTAGAAAGTGGATAAGCCACGAAACCAGCACAATCTTGGAGAGCGGTTGCGATACTTGCAGAGCAAACTGCAAAGGTACCAGCACCTCTACGACCTCTTTGTGCGATAAGGTTAGAAGCTGCAAGAACTTTGGTCATAATTCTTCTTTGAATTGTACCAAGAGTTTCAGCACCACCACCTACATAAGATACTACATAACCCTTATGAGCAGCAGGATCTTCGTTTACATCAGTTGTGAAGTGAGTATTGAGGTTAATACCTTCAAATGCGAGAGATTCTTGATAGTTTTTTTCACCAAGTTCAAAGATGGTGTCAAGAAGTTCTCTATTGATATGTTGAGTGAGTTCGTTAACGAGCTCTGCTTCAACTTGTGCAAGAGCGTCAATACCATAAGCCTTGAGGTCTTGGATTTGTTCACGAGTGATAGTACCCTTAACTTGGATAGTCTTAGCTTCTACCTTTTCAGTGAATACATTCAAAGACATCATGTTAGAAGGAGTTGATTCACCAGTTGCACGATCATAAGCCTTTGCAGACATTGGCTTACCTTCCTTGAAACCAGCACCTGTGAAACCAGGGATGAAATCTTCAAGAGCCTTAACGGTGTCGATGTCAACAACATCATAACCAAGAACTTGTTTACCTTGAGAGAAGAAAAGTTCAGCAAGGCTGCTTGCACCTGCTTCACCACCATTAACCTTAGCTTGAGCATAGTGATAAGGAGTTTCCTTAACTTGGAAGATAGGCTTACCATCAATACGAGCGAGAGCCACGAAGTTAAGTTCATAATCTTCACCTACAGGAATTGCATTCATACCGGGGTAGAATACTTTTTTGAGTTCTTCAAAAAGTTTTGCGTGGTTGAGTGCATCAGTAATACCAATTTCTGAATCTTCATCACTACCATCACCCTTAGCAAGAGTTAACTTAACCATAAGAGGTGCAGTTTTTGATTCATCACCCATTGGCCATTCGCCTTCAAAACGAGGACGGAGGTTTGTCTTACCGCCTTCATATACATAATCCATGTATTGGAGAATACCGAGAGGACCTTGCATTGGAACTACTGGTACGAGATCAAGAGCGATAGTTTGAGCAGCTACTTGAACAGCAAGTGGAAGAAGTGAGAATGGGTTATCACCAGAACCTCTAACACCATCATAACCGTTGTTAGGATTTGCACCTGGGAAATAAGGAGCACCCATACCACCAACATTCATATTTGGATTGAGATGTGCATAACCGAGAGCACTCTCATTAAGTTGTTGCTTTTCATTCATATCGTGGAAAGCACAATATTTACTCATCCAAGCTAACTTGCTTCTATCAGTAACACCAGTTGACTCAGTAATGAAGGTTGACCATGTTTTCATGGTTTCAGCTTCGTTTAAAATAACATTTTGTAACATAATTTTTCTAAATTTTATTTTTTATTTTTATTGAATCAACTAAAAGTTCTTTGCTTCTATTAACTTTTAGATAATTTATTTTTTTTATTAATATATTTATGAAAATTTAATTTTCATTTTCTTCTTTTGGAATAATTGCATCTTCAGGTAAATCAAAATCACCATATTTTCTTGGTGGTTTTCTATAAGGACACCTATTAATTTCACATCTGTACCAATTAAGTTCAGAAATTATTCTTTCCTTTTTTTCACATTTGGAAATAAGTGATCCTTTATCTTCATGTAATTTATTTATTCTTTCATTTAATATATGGTTTTGTTCCATCAGTTTAGATTTTTCATCTCTTTCTGTTTCATACAATCTTATCCATTCATCATTTGAAGAAGATAAATTACTGATTTCTGATGCGTGTAATTCCGCTTCTTTCATTCTTTTGTGTAAACGGAAGTAGAAAATACTTCCTATACCACCTGTGGTGAGAAAAGTTATACAATTAGTAATAACTATCTGAAGTATTTCTGACATCGTTTTAGTTGTTTATGTTTGTATAAAAGAGTAGTATATTTCAACCACTCTTATAGGATTAATATTTACGCATATTTCTCTTAATTTGTTCCATCATCATTTTGTAACGTTCATCAGACATTACATTTTGATTAAGTGGAGTAAGAGGTTGTGCTGTTACATTTTCTTCAATCTTTTCAACTTGGATTTGTTTTTCTCTCAAGTCACGAGTATTCCAGAAATATTCTGCACTTGCATCATTATTAATTACAAACATTTTTGACTCTGCTAAAATCTCTTGTTTTCTTGTGTCAGAAAGTTTTGACCATCTTTCAGAAAGTCTTTTTGGAATATAGTTAATCAAGTTAAAGTTCTGTGCTTCAGAAGTTCTTTGTCTTGATTCTTCAAGAGCTTCTTTTTCCATTTGTTTAACTTCTGCATATTGAGTTTTAACAGTATTAATAAGGGAATTTAACTTTTCACTTAACAATGATTGATATTCTTTAGAATTAAATTGAGGTTTAGAAGTTTTATTTGCAGGAACTTCTACAACTTCATTTTCTTCAATAATATTTTCATTTTTAGAATTAATTGATTCAACAATATAATCAGTATGGTTAATCATATTATTCATATTTTCAGCAAGATAATCTTGATGGCTAATCATACTATTCATATTTTCAGCAAGATAATCTTGATGATCAACCATTTGATTCATCTTTTCTGATAAATAGTTGTTGTAAGCAATTGTTTTGTTTTGCTCTTCAGCGATCATATTAGAATAATCAATAGACTTATCAAGCATTTCCGCTACATAATTTTGATAACCAATTGTATCATTTAGATTTTCAGCGAGATAATCTTGATGTGCAATCATATTATTCATATTTTCAGCAAGATAATCTTGATGATCAACCATTTGATTCATCTTTTCTGCTAAATAGTTGTTGTGAGCAATAATCTTATTTGTTTCTTCTGTTACATAATCTTGATATGTAATTGATTTATCAAGGTTTTCAGCAAGATATTTCATATAACTTACAAGATTATTATACTTTTCTTCCATTTCTTCTGCCTTTACAACTGCTGCGGCTTGTTCATCACTATCTACTGCGAGATCTTTTGTAGCTTTAGCGACTTCTTTGGCAACTAAACTTGCAATCATGGTATTGTCAACATTGGAAGCATCAAACTTTTCAGTTGGACGACTCTTGTCATCTTTCATGTTTGCGAGTTCTACTTTATAGTTTGCAATGGCATCTTGTAAGTCAGTAATAATATCTGACAAATGTTCACTATACTTTTGGAAATCAGAGTATAGTATATACTGTCCATTATCCATATTGTTGTTATTTTTTATATCTACTTCTATTGGTTCTGGTTGTTTCATACCTTTACCATCATTTACAATAGTACCATTGTTGGCCACATTGGTAACATTTGCTGTTGCTTGTGCCTCACCGAAATCTGTCGATTTAGAACCTTCTTTAGCAACATCTGGTAATGTATTGTTTTCAGAAATTTCATAAACATCTACATTATCATTATAAAGTCCATAACTTTCATTCAAGTTTGGTTTATAATTTTCATTTAATGCTACAAGAATACTTCTTGATTTATCAGAAATATTATTATAATTTACACCTTCATTAATTTGGTGTAATTGTGCATTGGCAAAACCAGGCTCGGCAACCAAGTCATAAGTAAATAGTTGTTGAAGTTTAACTCTTCCTGATTCATCTACTGTACCAGCAGCACGAGAACTAATATTCAAAGGAATACCATCTCTGACTAATGATTGTGCATCTAATCCTCTTGCAGTATTAAGTAAACGGATTTTACCTACAATTGCATTTTGTTGAGGATCATATTCCAAACTTTCCACAACATGAGATACATTTGAAAGAGAAGTTTCAAATGAATGTGGATGATCCATTTCACCAAGTAGAGTCCTATTTTTAATGGCTTCTTTTAAAGCTTCAACATGAGGTATAAAATCTGCACTTTCATAAATACGACCATTTCTATTCTTAGTGCCAAATGTAGTAAAAAGACCTGTTAATACAATAGATTTCTTATCTTGTCCTTCAAGTTGTTCTTCGATAATTTGAAGGTTAGAGTTACAACGTTCTACTATAAGTAACTTTTTATCTTTCATTGTATATAATTAATTATAATTTATATATTATTTATGTAAATATAATTTTAAATTTTCTAATTCAGCATTTTTCAATATTATAACATTATTTTTTATCATACATTGGTGTTTTGCTTCATATAATCCATCTTGATTTCTGTCATATGGATTAATCATTTTATCACCTTCAAAGAAATGATCACCCTTTATTTCATATAATTTACCATTTATGAGAAAATCAGGTTGATAATAATGTGTGTCATTATTAAAATGATATTCAAATAAAATATTTGGTTGATATTGAAAAACTATATTATTATAGAAACAGAATTCTGCACATTTTAATTCCCAACTTGAATCAAAAGAAATATCAAATAATTTACTATATATTTTATGAGTTTTTTTTAAATGATATTCTGATGTTTGTGAAAAACTCTTTTTTCCATATTTATCTAAACAAGTTTGTTCCTTTTTAGGTAGGTATACATCATATATCTTATCATAAAATATATCACTTTGTGTGAAATTTTTAACACCATATTTATCTAAACAAGTTTGTTCCTTTTTATGTAAAATTTCACTATTTTGTAAAACATGTTCAACACCATATTTAGAAAGGTTTGATTTTTTTGACAATTCTAAATATCCATCACTTTGAGAAAAATTTTTAACACCATATTTGTCTAAACAAGTTTGTTCCTTTTTATGTAAAATTTCACTATTTTGCAAAACATGTTCAACACCATATTTAGAAAGGTTGGTTTGTTTAGTTTTATTTTTATATTCAGTAGTTTTTGAATAAGAGTCAACACCGTATTTTGAAAGATTTGTTTCTTTGACTTTATGCAAATATTCTTGTGTTTTTGAATAAGACTCAACACCATATCTATCTAAAGATGTCTGTTTGATTTTATTTTGTGTTTCCTCATCTCGTAAACTACATTTTCTAGAACAATATGTATAATATCCTGATGTAAAATTTTTATAATGACATCTTTTCCCACAAATTTTACATTTACCCATTGTAAAATTCATATCATCATTCAAATAATGGTATAATTTTTGGGGAAATGAAAATTCTTCAGGATATGTATATAAAATCATGTCAGAATAAAAATCATTAAAATGTTTTTTAAAATAATTTTCTCTGACATGATTTTTATTTGTTTCATTCTGTATGTAATGTAACAGATTATTTTTCGTCATATTATAAACCTGCTAATGGGTTATTATTGTCTCCACCATTTTCATCTTCATCTTCATCTTCATCTTTCTTCTTCTTTTTGACGGGTTTGAAATCTTCTTTTGGAGCACCATCTAAAATTTTAGCGATATCTTCTTGTTTATATCCTTCTTTTTGTAATTGTTTTTCATCTTTAAATCTCTGATTGAGTTTTAAATCTTCATCACTCATACCAAGGAATTTACGAACAAGGAAATCAAAATCAAAATAAGGTGTTTCATTACCTTCTTCATCGGTGACGACCATAGATGAATTAATTGATGATATGACATCTGATTGTTTTTGTATCAATTCTATTTCTTTATTTTCTTCAAAGATAGAATCTTTATTATATTCAAGACCGAGATTTACACGATAGTTCATATCAGTCATAATCTCTTTATGTTTTAAACACATTTGAATATAAAGTGGCTTAATGAGAATTTCTGAAAAGATTGATCTTAATCTTGAAATGAATTTAGAAAATCTGATTTCTTCACGATTAATACCTTCTGCAGACATTGTATATACACCTTCACCTTGTTCTTTTTCAAATCTACTATTAGGAATTTTAGAAGCTTGTCTTAACTTGTCTCTGAAATATTTCAATGTCTCTGTATCAGAAATGTCAGGACCATCACCACCTAGATTTTGAATTTGTGGTGTTTCACCACCTTCAGATGCCAGAAAGATGTCCTTATAAAATTGGAGCATTGGTCTACCATTGGTACTGATTTCACCAGAATCCCAATCAAAATCAACGACTTCTTTATAATTCGCCATTGCTTGTGCGAGTGTCTGTCTACCTCTTGGCGACTGAACAGAACCAACAGGAATAATATATTGGGTTTTATAAGATGCATTTGTGACCGCCCATATAATTCTTGTCGCCTCCATAGTTCTTAATATGTTGAAGGAACGAATAAGTCGTTCAACATAAGATATTCTTGAAACGGCATCAGCTTTTGCATAAGCCAAATAAATGATTTGTGAATCATAAAGTATTCTATCTTGTGTAGTTTGACCAGTTGTACCATTTTGAGTTTGATTTACAAACCAAACTTTTTCATTAGTATTTGGATCAATACCTGGTGTAAGAGATACGGGATCCAATTCAACAAAACCTATAATTTCCGTTTGTTCTTGATTGTATACAATTTCAAATGCAAGAAAACCATCAATTAACCATTTTCTGAAATAATCTGTTGCTTGAACAGTATCATAGAAACCGAAATAATTATAAATTTTATTATATTCTTCCGTAAATTCATCTAATAGTTTTTGGTCTACTTTATAATTCAATCTAATATTTGCGAATTTATTCGCACCATCAAAAACAATAGCTTCTTCACAAATAATATCCAATATTTCTTCAATCTCATCTTGAAGTGAAAATTTCCTCAACTGTTCCTTTTTCTTTTGGTAATTTTCTTCAGAAAGATTGAAATAACCTTTAGAAAGAGATGGATCCGTCGATGACATTCTTGCAAAAAGAACTTGAACACTATCATCAGTAATTGAACCAACTTGACCATTATTAGGATTGGTCTGGAGTGTTGTGTTTTGGAATGTGAGGTCTGTTGACCTCACATTCTGTATCACATCATCTTTATAGTTCATACCAAAACTTGAGAGTCTTCTCAACATTCTGGTTACTGGATTTGGATTACTTGTATTGTTTCTGTTATTACTTGTAAAACCTGCCATATAATTAACTATTTAAAATTAAACTTAATAAGATATTTATGGAGTTGCCATACTACCAGATTCTATTTTATCAAAATTCACTATTGCATCATATGCTTCCTTATATGTGTTGTCTAAAATACTAAAATTATGATCAAAATTTTGTGCAATACTGGGATTTTCGTGTAAATATGTTTTTGTAACTACACATTCTTGAGTCACAATAATTGACTCACTTCCAACAATAACAATAGTGCCATGGTCATTATATTTAATTTTGATATTAATCTTACATTGTCTAGGACTACTTGATTTATTTTCAGTAACTTTAAGATAACCATTTTGTTCTAATGAAAAACCTTCTATTGTACTATCCAATGCATACACATATGTAATATTTTCAATATCTGTAATATCCTCTCCACTTGAAATATTCATTATACTACATTGTATTTGTGGTTTAACATTTGTGTGAGCTTTATAAGATATGATGTTGTTATCTCCATATTTACACATAAAATCAGACACAACATATTTAGTATTATCAACAGTAGTATTATCTGATATTACACTATTATTAGATCTACAAATAACACTATCTGACCAATTATAATATAATGCACCATAATTTTTTTCATTATATTGATATTTTGCCCTAAATTTCACATCATATAATTTTGGTAATTGAACAGAACTACCTTTTAAGTATGATTTAATTGACGACCAATATGGATTGTTCGTTGATAATAATAAATTATTTCTTACAGATTCAATTTTTTTCGAGTCATTTATATTTAGCCAAGTATAACCATCTTTTTCTAATGAATTTAACCCATTTATTAGGTTTTGTATAGAATCTGTTGGATATAAGTAATAATCTTTATCATTGTAATTCGTATTATTTGGGATGTTAAATTTAATATGAGCCTTATCAGAATCATAGTATAAATAATTAGACTTATACTTAACCAAGTCAGATGTGTTCGTTATAAAATAAAAATAATTGTTTTTATTACCACCATATTTGTTGTCGAAAAATGTATATATAAATTTAATATATGGTTCTGTAAATACATCGTCTTGGTCGTCTTTATGACCCAATACCCAGTCCTGTGGTATAAGCTTTGATAGATTATCATACCCTTTAGAATTGAGTCCATTAGAATCATAACAATTCACATAAAATAAGGATCCTCTATTATAAAATTTGACAATATATAATGTACCTGTTTTCCAAAAACCATAGTAATTGTTTTTTTCCAAGTATCCGCTATTTAATATATCCGATATATTATATACATAAGTGTTAATGATTGTTATATCTTTAAAATACTCGAAGTTATAATCACTATCTTTTACTAAATATTGGGTAATTGTGGTAAACCCACTACCAATTTTATACTCATACTTATAATCATCTTTACCAACAACACTATCAGTTGAATTAGGTCGGACAATAACTGTAACATTTTCATCAGATGGGGTATCATCCCCAGTTGTTACATAAATATTTTCTTTTTTATATTCGTTTGTATCATTATCATTAATTTGAGCTAAAATTAGGTCTTTGATGTCGTTGTTTTGTTTGTTAGCTATTAAATTCTCATCATTTAGATGTGAATTTTTCTCAACCAATTGATATAGACGTGAAGACATGCATGAATAATAATAAATATTATCACTATAAGTTACTGATTCAACATTTAATGGATCGTACATTCTTTTTGTATTAGGTTCAGGTCCTCTTGCATATACTTTCATATCATTTATATCAACAGAGTCTGCTAATAAGTTAATTCCAATACAAAGTAAATCTTCTAAAGATTTTGTTTGTGAATAAAATTTTAAACCACCATCATCAGGATTAACACACCAATTATTTTTATCGGTTGAACTTGTTGTGTCAGAAATAATTTGGTTTTTTGTACCCACATTATATGTAACTTTTCTATTTGTGCAGTTGGTTGGATAGATTGATTCTAATTTACTTAATAGAGTTTCAGAACCATATTGAGATATAGGTTTGCCTTTAACATTTTCTAAATCATTCCATTCATATTGAATATATTGATTTTTAGTACCAATTTTATATTCAAAGTGAATATCTGTTAATTTAAACTCATTAACACCATTATTCCAATTAGGGACAATAGAAACTTTAGGTAAATTAACAACAGCACGAGATTTTTCAACATCTGTCAATGACATTTTATCTAAATCATTTGAATTAACCAAGATATTGAATACTGTATCATTGTATTGATAATTAGCTGTACCATTAGTTGTATGACCACCGATTTCAAATACAACATTTCCATCCTTGTCACAACCGGTAACCAAAGGTTGTCCATTGTATAAAGACATTTTAATATATGCCTTACCATCTTCAATCATAAATGATGAATTGTCCACTTTTGCAACACATGTAGAACCATCTTCAATAGCTTTTAATGTATTAACACTCAAGTTATCAATGTGATCACTAGGTACACGTAGTTTAGATAAATCATCAATATAACATCCACCGATATTACTACCCTTACCATCTTTAGTTATTAAAACAGATGGGTGTTTGGGTTGTGTGTCAACATATATTCGTATTGTATCTGCACTCCCATAATCATCACCTATAGAAGGTTTATCGTTAAAATAATTTCTTATACCTGTTTTCACAGCATCGTGAGCCCAATTATATCGAGTTAATAACCAATATAATGAACCTATATCATTCTTAGTAGATTCTTGAGTTATACCTTTTGGTAAAGATTTATTTAATTCGTTTAATAAATTACTAACATTATTGACAATGTTTTCCTTTTTAGTTTCGTCTTTTTCAGAGTTATATTTTTGTTTATAATCCTCAAATGGAAATTGATTTGCATATTGATAAGCAATATCATAACTATCCCCAAAGAATAACCCAACTCTGTCGTCTTTTTTACCACTTATACCTCCTTGAACTTTATCAGATTTAACATCTTTCATAAGTATAAGATTTGTTAAAACTAATCCACCTTCAATATTTGTTGTACCATCAGTTACGACATCAAAACCACTTTTTTCTAAAGTGCTTTGTTTGATGGATTCAGAAACATCTGTGAGTTCCCAATCATTTGGATTATGTTTACCGTCAGTGTCAGTAGTATTGGAACTTATCGCAACTAAGAAATCACCTTGTTTAGCACAACTATATTGATTATTGTTTTTAGGCATACACTCAACACCTTTATTGTCATTATAATCATCCTTATGAACAATCCAGATATCTCCTGCTTGATAAATATAAGGATTTGGTTTTTTGACAAACAAAGTGAAATCATCATCATCACTATTTTGATATTTGTTTGCTAACTCTTCAAGTCGGTTTGCTAAATCTTCTAATTCTTTTGATGTTTCATGATGCCAATGATAGATCTTATTATTATCACTATCACTATCACTATCACTATCCTCAATGACTAAATTTTTTGGTATAGGTAAAGTACCTGTAGGATTAGGAAAATCTTCTTTTTTGCAATTTTCTTCTAGATCTCCTTCTGTAAATCTCCATAACCAACCAGATGTAGGATTTCCAGAACTAACATCTCTGTAAACATCACCTAAATGATCAGCATAATCCCAATTTTCAAAATCTGGGAACTTATATTTCCAAACAGGACAGTTACCCGCAAACTGTCTAATTTGACCATCAGTTTGTGTCTTTATGGTCTTTAGTGTTTGGAGAATGATTAAAATATTTTGTTCTTTTGTATAATAATCTGTAAAATAAGATAGTAATGTATCTTTAAACGTTGGTCTTTGTACTATTTCTACAGAAATATTATCATCTATGATATCTCCTGTGTTTGCATTTGTACTTTTTGATGATGGTTGAGATATGTCACTTATCTGAGTGTCACTATTCTCAAACAACTTACAAGAAATTAAATACTTAGATAATATCAAGAATGACTGTTTATATCCTGATAATATACTTTGATCAATTGATGATTCTAACTTACTATCCTGAATGATTTTATATGTGTTATGAAATGAACCATTAATATAATAGTTCAACAAATTTTCAGTACTAGTAGGTCTATTATGATTATTAGACTCATAATAATCTTTTGATTCACCACTAATTTTTAACCATTCATTTCTAATAGTTATTTTTTCTAAAAGACTAAATACATTATCATCATTTAATGATGTGAATTTTCTATTAATTGAATCTAATGATGATTGTGTATTTGATATTTTTTCCACTAAATCATTATAATCAGTTGAACTTAATATTCTCATCCAATGTGTGCTGTCCCAACCTTTATGAGGATTTTTTTCATCTGATTTCATACACATATAGACCTCATTTTCAAGATAGTTCTTATTATTATTCTTAGGATTAGTATTATCAATCTTAACAACCCAAATATCACCAACTTTATGTGTATGTTTAGGTTCTTCTTGTTTCCAATATCCATAAGTAACATAATAATAATCTCTTAAACCATCTTTAATACCGTCAATACCACCAATAGATTGTAATAACTGTTCAAATGCAGACATTTGTCCAGTTTTAATCCACTTATATGTATTATCTTGTTTAAGAAATGCCCATGTATAACCAGCAGTTGCTGACACATCAGGATCGTCATCAGATTCTCCTTGTGGGAGTTTACCTATATCTGTATATATATCATTTTCGTGGAATTTATCTTCATCAAAGTCACTATCAGAATCATCTAACCAAGGTCTTTTTTGGTTTCCGTCCTCGCCTTCAGGAGAACCAACACCAAACCAATTAGATATTTTCTTATCTAATTGATTTTTTAATTGTTCTTCCAAATCATTTTTCCACGCATCAAGAGCATCTTCTTTAATATAAGCAGTAAATGACCCCCAATCCTTTTCATCACCTTTTTCATCTGCTTTTTTTGATTTAATACAGTAAAGTAATTCTGCGTTATTTTGATTATCTGTTTTAATCCACATATCACCTTTATCATATGGAGGTTCTGGACAATTATTACTGACAAATGTTCTTGACATACCATCGGTAACACTTAAAGCATTTGCGGCATCTAATAATATTTGAATAATACCTTTAAACTGTTCGCCATCAAGTTCTGTCCAAATATAATTATTTTTTTCAGAAAGATAAATATAACACTTTCTATTCGCAATATCAACATATGTATCACCAATATGATTGTCTGGAATATCAAGGATATCCCAAGGTATGAAATGTTTCTGATTTAGAGATCCAGAAATCATAAATGTATTATTTTCAGTAGTGATATGTGTATTACCCCACCAATTTTCAATTTTTTTATCGTTTTGTTGGTCGAAAGGAATTTTGAAATAATCACATAACTTTTTATTAGCATCTGTGATTCCAGAAATTATTTTTTCTTGAAGTTTTGCTAATTCACTATTTAGATAGTCAGTAAAATCGCTTTTTATTTGTTCTGTATCAAATACTCCAGATGTAATACTTACAACCTTACCATCTTTATAATTAATACTTATTGATTTTTTTGGATCTGATGGATCACCAATAACGACACTATTAGGGTATTGGGTAATAATAGGTCTACTATCAATACCTTTTAATGAACTCCATTTTTTATTAAGCTTATCATATGATAATATTATATCATTGATAAAAGTTTTATTGCCGGCGATTGCCTGTGATGTTGTACTCAATATACCACCCATTTCTTGAGTTGCAAATGGTAATGGTTGTGTTGGTAATTCTGTTTCTAATTCATCATTAAGAATCATATTACCATAAATCATACCATTATCAGATTTATTCCATTCAATATCAATTGGGTAATAATTATCGAATACACCATTTGTGCCAAGAAGATGAATTATATTATTCAATTTCTCGGCAAGTTCTGCAAAATTTCTATTAATTGTAAGTTGTGAATTTGCAATAATATCATTAGGTTGGATTTTGTCTATATTTACATAATCCATTTGTTTTTCACTCATTTAATGTAAATTTAATTTGTATATTTGTTAAATTGAAATTAATTAGTAGTAACATCATCCATATCTGAATCTTACAAATCATCTGGGATTTCAGTTGATTCATCACCATTATTGACAGAAACATCATCAGATGCGTCAGTCATATCTGAATCTTCTACATCATCTGGTTTTTCAGTAGGTTTATCACCAATACTTGAATTTAACATTCCTATATTGTCCTTAATTAATCGTACATCATTTTTAACACTGCCTATCTCTGTATCAATCAGATTAATCACCATAGTATGAAAATTATTGAGATTTCTATTTACATTATTTCTTACCTCATCTACACGTTGTTGTAGTGAACTAATTTGTGATTGCATTTTAATCATCTCAATATTAATTTCATTCAGATTATCGTTATATATTTCGACAAAATCCTTTATCTTGGTTTGTTCTGAAATTGCTTTTAAATTCATAATTTATATTTATTGTTTATATCCGATATATGATGCAACTGCTGTAGTAAATGCTCTACTAGTCAAGAGATTATATAACATACCTCTTTCTATACCCAACGCTTTACATATAGCCTTACCGATTGCGGGACCAAATGTCAATCCACCTAATCCACCTATAATACTTCCTAGTAAACCTTCATCAATCTCACCCTTATTTTCATTAATAAGTTTAAGAATTTTTTCTGAAGCGATTTCAACTTCTATCTTTTGTGCTTCAGTTAAATAATTATCAGAAATCTTTTTCATAGATTTATATTATAATAGTATATAATTATTTATGATTTAATAGTTTTTAATAAACTTTATCTTTCCACTATCCCAACATCTCCAACAATTTCTGTTATACATAACTTCAATTTCCGTTAAATCTGGATTATCTATACATTCTTTCAATTTGCTTTTTCTGAAATTCGTACGATGTTTTCGTTGTCCATTAACTACCCAAGTATAAGTAGGTTTTGAGATTTTATCTTTATGAAAACCAGTTTTATTATAAACATTCCCATAAGTATAATCTAAATTAGCATAAGTAATAATTTGGATAGGTTTATATGTATTTTCAAAATGTTTAAGTAATTTACTGAATCCACCTTGAATGTTATAACCTAATTTAGAACAAACTCTATAGATTTCATAATGACCACTTATAGGATTTGAACCCATACTTTTTCTTAAACCACCGAATGTCATAACTTCTACAAGTTCATTATTATAATATAACCCTATAGTATAACCATTTTTAACACCACCTTGTATATGATTTGTTTGTAAAAAATGATATGCTTCTGAATTAGATACATCTTTTACAATACATTTCCTAGCACCTATATTTATAGATGTTTTTCCTAATTTTGACAATATGAAATCCTTAACTATCTCATTTCTGAATATCCAGTCATCTTCCCATATCTGAATGAGTTGAATACCTTTATCTAAACAATTAAGAGATTTCTCTTGGTGATATTTTTTATCTTTATATATTTCACTATGCCAATAAACACCATTGAATTCAAAACCGAGTTTTAATTCTGGAAGATAAATATCAATTTCTTTTCCGTTTAATATATTTCTGTCATTTTCAATGATCACACCATCATATATGGATTTGATGTAATTGTATAGTTTTTTTTCAATTCCAGATGATAGATCATGTGGAGTTGTTCTTTTTGTACAAGTATCTATATGATAATAATTTCTATCTGAAAATGTTGTTTTGTCTATTTCATATATTTTTTCTTGACACAATGTACAATTTGAATCGGTACATTTACATATTAAAGTGTTGTCTTTTACTTCAATTACATTTGGATGATTTTTAAGGAAATTATCATAAAACTTTTTTCGTATCTGTTTCTTTACATTTTCATCTTGAAAAGAATTTTTGATTCCGGTACCATATTTTTTCTCACAGTGTTGTTCATATCTTATTTTATATTCATCTGTTTTCGTATACCAATCTTGTCCATACTTCTCAAGGTTTTTCTGAATTGTTTTTTCTTTCCAATCCTTTGTCTGTGAATATCTCTCAACGCCATATTTTTTCAGAAATGTGTTTCTGACTTTCTCTTGAATTTTATCTTTTTCTTCCTTTGTTTTTAATTTATTTTTTTCTTTAACACATTTCACTTGGTTTTCAATCATAGATGGACAATTCGCTTTACAATATTCATTGTATCCAAACCAAAAACTTCTGAATTTTAAAACACCACCACATTTACAGAGATGTTGAGTATAATCATCTCTTAAAAAATGCCATAGTTTCTGTTTAAAATCCCATTTTTCAGAATATGGTGGAAATGTCATTGACTGTAAAATATTATATAACTCTTCAAAGTGTTTTTTAAATCCTTTTTCAGTCACCAATTTACCACCATACTCTTTATTATGATTTTTTATATAATCTAAAACTTCTAACTTATTCATATTATTAAATATAACAAAAAAGGGAATAGATTAATCTATTCCCTTTGTTTATAGAGGTTTAAATCATTCTTGATTATTCAAATGAACCAGCAGCGATACCACCAGTCTTCATAACTGTAAGTCTTTGAGTTATGATTTCAAGACCACGAATAGGTTCAATGTAAATGTCGATTACACCCATATTGTTGTCAATAACTTCTTGTGTGTTATTAGATGTGTCCATAATTGTTTTATAATCATAAACACCTGAATTGTTCTTAACAGATTCCATAAAGTTATCTACGAGTGTCTTGATTTCCATACGAGTTTGAGCTGTATTAAATTCAAATACGTATCTTCTTAAAATAGATTCAACATTGTCTTGAATGTGAATACATGCTTCACGAACATGGATACTACTTAATGCAGATTTTGGTGATTGTTTAGCAGTCTTATTTGCATAAATTTCAACACCAACACCATTTTCCCAAATAATTGAGTTGATACCAATTGGTTCAAGATAATCTCTGTTTTCATGGATGAGTGTTGATTCAACACCAACAACTTGATTACCGGTTATGACACCACGTTTTTGACCAGCAACAATTGACCATGCGAAACCTCTGTTGTACTTTTGTAAGAACAAGTTAGATACATAAGCTGCAGGAGGTGCGGTTTTAATTGTTGATAAGTCAGAAATCTTCAAGTATGGATAGAAGTATGCACCCCAAGATGCACCATCTTCTACTTCTGGAAGAGTGAACAAGAATTGTGGGTTCTTACTTAAATCACCACCAGTTGCAATATGTTCAACCATTACACCCTTTGTAGCGTTGGTGAATGATGGGTCAATTGATTTCTTGAAGTCTTCTTGTGATGGACAATTGATAAGAGCGAGTGCAGATTTGCGACCTTGGCAAAGCTTTGTGTAAACACTCTTACAATGTTCTTCAAGACCTAAACCGAATGTGTCAACTAAATATCTCCATTGTATAAAATCTCTATCAATTAACGCTTTGTAAAGATTAGTGATTGTTGATAATTGTTCTGGTTCTTCACGAAGCATATCAAGAATTTGATTTTGACGTTCATTTGTGCCATCAGGCATAAGTTCTTTTCTCATCTTGAAACCACTCAAAGAGAACCATTGTAATCTGTCACAAATCTTATCAATAGGTTTAACACTACAGATGATATTATCTGAAACACCTCTATTGGTATGAATTGGTTCTGAACAAACAACACGAATTGCTACTTTTTGAATGATATAGTTTTCTGATACTAAAATATCATCATTCTTCAAATCTTCATCATTAATAGGTACTTTTTGGTAGATATTCTTTACAGATACAACTCTTGCCAATCTTGAATATGCAGATTCTCTGTTAGGATAAACATCTTCACCATTTTCATCTGTTAATATACCAGGATAATAATAAGATACAATATAATCACCAACAGAAATATCTGTACCCTTATCTAAAATTGCTTCATTTGATTCAACCTTTTCATATTTAGTTTTGCAATATTTATCTGTATAGATTGGTTGATTATTGATAGTAACACCATCTACATCTAATTTAGATCTGTGTTCACCAAAGAGATTAACAGCATTAGTTTTTTCAGCGATATCAAATGTTGTTAATACACCTTCTTCTACCTTTGGTGCAATTTTTGAAGATAAGTACGCATTAGTTGTTTTATAACCTAGTATTGTAGTATCTGTATATAAGATATATGGAATTTGAGTTTGTATACCATTTTCGTCTTCATATGTTGCCATATGAATATTTGTGTTTTTATCTATAGAACCATGATTAACAATAAATTTCTCATCAATGTCAAGTTTCCATGCGAAAAGATGTACATCTTGACCTGTTGAATCATAATCAATGTCAGATGTTGCATCTAACTGTCTTTTGTAAGTGAATAATTTTTTTTCTTTATATATATCATCAGAGTCTGAAGAATCATTGTTGAGAGGATAGTAAATAGATAATGATTGTTCTTTTTGACTATAATCAAATTTATAAGATAAGAAATCAAAATTAAGAGTTGGGACAATTTGTTTATCATCATTTTTCATGTTTTCATGAATTTTCTTATAGACATTATGTCCAATAAGGTCAATAACTTCATTCTTAACTTCTTGTTCCTCATCAATTGAACGTTCAAGTAAATCAACATTGATTGTACAGATTAAACCTGTGCTTAAAGTATCATCATTAACAAGTTTTTGAATCCATATATTTCTACCAAATTTATCAACGAAATTAGGTATTAATGAACCAGTATATTTAGCAATTACTTCTACAGATGGAAGATTTAAGAATCTTGTGAGTCTTGTATCCATAGTTTCATTTTCAGATAATCTACGAATAAAACCTCTTTCGTCAAAATAGTTCTTATATACTACATCTGAAGTGAGTCTGCTATATGCATTTTGGCTACTATCAACATTTACATATTTTTTAAGAACTTCACCTTCTTTTTCACCATAGAAGTCATTATCCATATCTACTTGAGTAAGAAGTTCCATAGGTTCTTTTTTAGCGGGACCGAAATCACCACCAACAACATATACATCAACCATATAATCACTTACATATGATGTACCATTCAAGTATTCTGGTACATTACCAGCACCAAACCATTCATTTAAAGTCAATTCATAATTAACAACAGCTGTGTCTGCTGCCTTCTTTACCAAAATTGAAATTGGTTTTCTACCAATA